>CAMTZV010000354.1 GCA_947086625.1 uncultured bacterium
TATAAGCCCCGTGTCCCGACCATATGATAATGCTGTTTTGAGGCAGTTCTCTGATTGTCTCTATTGTGACATCATCTTTATCGTAATTTCCGGAAAACGTGAAAGACGGGTCGTTCTCCTCGATCATCCGTGCGGTATCATCCGGCCCTCGAAAACCGGCCAACGCAAACATAAGCGGGGCATGCACGGACTCCAGCGTTATAATTTGGGGCTTTTCCGAACCGCCGCTCAAAACATTGTCTAGCGGTGGATCATACAGACAGCCCAGCCAGCCGTCGATTTGCATGTAAACGCAGGTATCGCCGGACTGGTAGCGATAGTCCGAAATAACTCCCTCTTCATACAATGAGGCGGCGTATTCGTTTATTTCTTCTAAAAGTCCGTCCATCTGCTCCAAGCCCACAAAGCCGTCGTCGTTCAAATAGTCTTTTTCAATCGCATCAGCCCCATCTCCGATTTCAGTAAGTACAGAATAGGCCTCTGCTATCTCCTCATCTTCGTCTATTTCGGCGTTTTCAAAATGGATGTCCGCCGCGCAGCCTCCACAGCAAAGCATCACAATTACTGCGCAAATAAAAACAAAAAGACCGGGGGTATGTAAATATTTAAATCGCATGGGTCTCATGTTCCGTAGCCTCCTCAGCAATTAAACCATCGTTATTGTCGCATTTAGACATAAAACAAAATTAGCGGGAATTCTTTGCGATACGATGCAAAAACAGATTTCCCGCCACCAAAAACAAAGCGGAAAAGCCCAGGAGAATCAACCAGATCCCCAGCAGATGCCAGTCCGAGTGCAAAAACATCGCGTCGGCCTCATGGGGAACCGTCGGGACCGTCGCCTGTATTTGCAGCGGAAGCTCATTCAAATCGCTGATGCTCCCAAGCCCCTCCATGCCCCACCGGCTCAGCATCCCGTAGGAGAATATTTTCCCTGCGCCTTCCATCGGAAACAAAATGCCTGAAAAAATCAGCTGCACGATCAAAATGTACGGCGCCACCACATTCGCGCTTTCCGGCTTCTTCACCATGCTCGACACGAACAGCCCTATTGCGTCCGCCGCAAACATCAGCAGCATGAGTGTGACAAAATATTCCTGCAACGGGGAATCCAAAATAAGACCCTGCTTCGGCAAATCATTCCCATACCGCTCTCGCACTCCTATGAAACTGCTGGTTAGCAGTGCGGTTTGAACCACGCAAAGGACGAACTGTACCCCTGCCCGGGACGCCGTATAACACCGCAGCCGCAGGCCGGATTCGTAATCCCGCTTGATGTTCTCCCGCTCCTGGACCACGGTCTGTATCGAATTAAAAAGCCCGCCCCAGATCGCCGCGCTTACAAGCACGAAACAGGCTGATTTTGTGCCCTCAAAGTGCACAAACATGTTCTCTCCGGCAATCCAGACCGTGATGGCGGGGGCAACGATGGGAAAGGTCAGCGACAATAGCAAATTCTTCCGGCTGTGAAGCTGGATCAACAGGAATTGCCAGGTCAGAACCCTCAACTCTTTCCATGCGGACACGCGCCGCTGTTCTGTTTGCATATCAAATCTCCATAATATACCGTCCCGGGGCTCTCTGGATTACGTTGTATGCTTCAGACAAATTTTTAACGCCGAAATAATTTCTGCCGTCTTCCGGCGTACCCGCGAAGGCCAGTCTCCCTACCCCGTCAACCTTACACATCATAACAATCTTGTCAAAAAGATCGATCTCCGATACATCGTGGATGATTACCAGCACACTTTTCCCCCGCTCATGGGCCAGTCCCCGCAGCGTCATGAACAGCTCCTTTTTCGCCAGAGGGTCCAAACCCGCGTCTGGTTCATCCAGGCAAAGCACACGCCGGTCCGCAACCAGCTCAATCCCGATGTTTACACGCTTTTGCTCGCCGCCGCTCAATTTCCGGATCAGCGTATGCCGTTTCTCTTCCAGGTTTAACGCCTGGAGGGTCGTATCTACCTGTTGCCTGATCGCCTTCCTTCCGGTGTCACCCGGAAGCCGCAGGATCGCCGCGTTTTTTAATTCCTCTTCCACCGAAAGCGTTTCATGCAGGATGTTCTTTTGCGGGACATTGCCCACAATGTATTTCAGGCGGTCGTAATTTTGGTAGAAGTCCTCTCCACAAAGAAAAACCGTGCCTTTCACCCCATCCCGTTCTGTTCCGTTCAGGCAGTTCATAAGCGTCGATTTCCCCGCGCCCGACTCTCCTAAAAACGCGGCCAGCTCACCTTCTCGAATCTCCAGCTTAATATTGCGGATCAGCTCCTTCATCCCCAGCCCGCTTTGCTGCCGGACTTTCTTCGAGGCAATGCTCGCTTCTAAAACTACGCTCCCGCGATTGCCTCCCACCGACATTTTCCGGTCATTATAGATCAAGCCCGCACCGGTAAAGATAAAGTGACAGTCACAGATAGAAATCCGGTCCTTCTCACGAAGCAGCACGGGGCCCTCAATCCGCATACCGTTTACCCATGTTCCCGCCTTGCTGCCGCAATCGGAAATTTCATAGTTTCCGTTCCAGTTCCGGAGCTTCGCGTGCCGCGCGGATATATAGGGCAGCGGCTGGACCAGGTCGCATTGACTCTCGTCTCGGCCTATCGTCACCATGCTTCGGCCCGTCAGGGGAAAATAGACCCACTCCCCTGAAATTCGTTCCGTGGAGAAAAGCATCCAGACTCCACGAGGATCCGATCTGCCCGCCGTGCTGTGATCAATGCGAAGGACGTCTCCATTTTGGAGCATCACGGGTCTCGCACGGCCATTCATCCCGCCATGGATCTTCTTTCCGTTGTATACGGTGCCATTCAGGCTGCCCCGGTCATAATAAAACCACTGATCATCTACCTGAATGAATTCACCATGACGTCTACTCGCGACAGAGGACTGCAGAGTAATCTCAGGCCGATTGTCCACGCTTTCCCTGCCAAGACTCCAACGGGCAGACGCGTCCAGCACGAAGCCGCGAACCACGCCCTGCTCCAGCACGACAAGCGTCGTTTGGCCCTCCGGCGGCTGAAAAAATTTTGTTTCCACTTTTCCCTCCAAACATATGGCCTCAGAGATCGTTCATCAGTTTTACCGCGTCGGGTATGTTCAGCTCGGCCAGGATTATCCGCACATGATCGCACAGCTCCGTTCCGCCGTCACAACAGATCAGATCGTTCAGATCGGCGTCATCCACCGCAAATATGATCGCGCTCTCCGCCAAGTTCTTTGGGCACAAGGCTTCCATCTGCGCCAGCTGGAGCATTTCATTGATCTGCTCCGTCGTCATGTTCAGGTGCAGTCCCAGGGCGATCAC
>CAMTZV010000355.1 GCA_947086625.1 uncultured bacterium
GACATCGACTGCTTTGTGCTGCATCAGGCGAACCGCCGCATTATCGAATCCGTGGCAAAGCGGTTGAAGCAGCCACTGGAGAAATTTCCGATGAACGTTCAGGAATGCGGAAATATTTCTGCGGCGAGCGTGCCGATCCTCTTGGATTCTCTGAACAAACGTGGTAAACTGCAAAGGGGCGAACGAATTGTCCTGGCAGGATTTGGCGCCGGATTGACATGGGGCGCCGCGGTGGTTGAATGGTAAAGGAGTTTTTCTACATGAATGCGGATGAGACATTAAACGAGGTGCTGGTGCACCTGTTTCAGGATCTGATGGACATAGAGGGGAGATATCTCATCACAGACGAATTTTCCGATATGACGAACAACGATATGCACATCATAGAGGCGATTGGTGTCGGCGAGGCGAAGCGCAGCTCGCAGGTCGCAAAGCTCATGTCCGTGACGACCGGGACACTGACGCGCGCGGTGGACGGGCTTGTGGAGCACGGCTATGTCGTCCGCACGCGCAGCGACGCGGACAAGCGCGTCGTCTATCTGACGCTCACGGAGCGCGGGAAAGCGGCCTTTGAGCACCACCGGAAATTTCATGAGAACATGATTGCCAACGCGAAGGCGACGCTGACGGAGGAAGAGCTTGGGATTCTGATCCGGGCGCTGAAGCATCTGAACGATTACTTCAGAGGCGCGTACAGGCACTGATATTTATGGCGAAAAAGACCGGGCAGGATTTTCCTGCCCGGCAATTTATGCCCGCATAAGGGAATTTACTGATGACGCAGCAGCGGTCTGCGCGGCGAGTAGAGGAAAATCTTCCCTACTCGATTTTATGTACTAATCTCTGAGCGTGAATACCGAAACCATGTCGGTCAATGTCGTGGACTGTGCGGTCAGCTCCTGGCTCGTCGCCGATGTCTCCTGTGCCGCAGCCGCGTTGTTCTGTACGATTTCAGCAATTCGCTCCACTGCGATATCTGCCTGCTGCATACTCTCTGACTGCTCTAAGGATACTTCCTTCATTTTTCTTGAGCTGGTCGCAACCATCTTTACGCCGTCTACAACCTCCTTCAGTGACTCGGAAGCCTTTGTCGCATTTTTGCTTCCCTCCTGCACTTCAAAGATAGCGGTCTCAATGAGCGATTTGGAGTCCACAGCCGATTTTGCGCTCTGCTCGGCAAGGTTGCGGATCTGGTCTGCAACGACTGCAAAGCCTCTTCCCGCGTCTCCGGCTCTCGCCGCCTCGATGGAAGCGTTTAGAGACAGCAGGTTCGTCTGGCTTGCGATATCCTCGATCTGGACGATGATCTCTCCGATCTTTTCGGATGTCTCGCTGATGCGCAGCATCGCGTTCATCATGGCCTCCATGTCCTCGCGGCTGCCCTCGGCAACATCCGCGTAGCGGTGTGCCTCGTTGTATGATTTTTCCAGCTCCTCCGCAGTGGCCTTGATGCCGTTGCTCAGCTCGTCGATGGTCGCCTGCATTTCCTCTACGGCGGCAGCCTGATCGGTCGAGCCTTCTGCTACGGACTGTGCGGCCTCCGCAAGATTTGTGGAGCCGGTCAGTACCTGCTCGGACGCGTCGTTGACGCTCTTTAAGGTGCTGTCGATCTGGTGGTTCATTTGCCGCATGCCGGAGAGCAGGGCGTCGAATGCGCCGGTGTACTGCTCCGCACACTCGGAGTCAACCGCAAAGTTTCCTTCTGCCATCTCGTTTAAGAGCCGGCTCGAATCCATAATGATCGTGTTGATGCGGCCAGCCATCGCCACCGTGCTGTCCACAAGCTCCTTGATCTCATCGTCGGATTCAACGGTCGGGAACGCCGAGTCGAGATCGCCCTCCGCGAATGTGGCAAATCTGCCTTTCAGCTCGTGCAAAGGCTTTTCGATACTCCTTGAAATGATTTTCGTGAGCTTCAGGGAGTAGATTACAACGGCTGCAATGACAACGATACACAGTACAATCAATACAGGAAGCAGCGTTTTCAAAAGCGCCCGCTCCTTTGAACCCTTGGCCGAATTTACCTCCATCAGATTTTCAAGCGCAACATCAAGCTCGTTATACTTCGGGGAGGCCTCGTTGTACATGAGATCCTGCGCTGCCACTGACTGTTCGAGATCAGTCGTCTTTCCCATTTCAACGACCTGTGCGTCGATCTCCTTGTAGGTAGCCCATGCCGCGTCGATGGCGTCCATGCAGGCATGTCCTTCCTCAGAGATCATGGTAGGGCGCACTACCTCTAACAGCTCTTCGAAATTTTTGACTGCCTCGTCATGCTCTGTCAGCATGGTTGAGATCATCTCTTCGGAATCGTAGCCGATGATGCCCCGTGTAGCGGCCCGGATCTCCGCCGATTCGTTCATGACGAGCGCAATATCGCCCTGCGGATATGCGAAGTTGTCCAGCACCTTCTCGTAATCCAGTACCATAAAGATCATGGCAGCTACAATAAATACGGATAATACTGCAAAGATGCGGATCACCTGCGTGAACGATTTTTTCAGACGGGCGCCTATTTTTAATTGATTCAGCTTTTTTATCATCTTGTTCCTTCTCCTTTACCCCTGTATCTTTTTGCCCTGATTGACAGTGCTTAACTTAATGATACCATATTTCGCTGAATTTTCAATCATTTTCGGTACGATGGACAATTATTTTTCGGTGATCCGCAATAGAAATTTTCAACATGATGGCGGGCCGACGGGAGACTTTTGCGTTTGATTGCGAAACAAATGACAATCTATACCCCAAAAAGTGCAATTTATACCGAAAGCGAGTTTTTTTGAGATTATATGCTATAGTCAGAAATGACAAAACAGCCGCCGAAGCCGCACAGGCGGTGCGGATTATAATTGGGAGAAAACAGGAGGGATTATCGTGAGTGAATTTCAGGAGTGGAAGAACCTTATTCGGTGGAGACGGAGCAGGCTTTGAGTCCGGTTGTCCCCGGTGAAATTTGATACCGGATGGATGGCCCGCACAACCGGAAAGCCCTCTTGAATTTCAGAGCCTTTCAGGGTATCATAGGTTTGTCATATATTGGAAACGGAGGGACGTGCGGCGGGCCAGACCCGGTGCGGGAACGGCCGCCCCGCGCCCCTGTACAAAAGAAAGAGAGGGCTTTGAGATGGAACAGAAATTTTATGTTTGCGAGCATTGCGGAAACATGATCGCGATGGTGAAGGATGCCGGCGTGCCGGTGGTGTGCTGCGGCGAGGATATGAAGGAGCTTGTACCGGGCACGGTCGATGCCGCGCTGGAAAAGCACGTCCCCGTATATAAGGTTGAGG
>CAMTZV010000356.1 GCA_947086625.1 uncultured bacterium
TAACAGTTCAGCCCAGGACTTTGCAGGGTCTGCCCCATGGGTACTTGCTGCAAAGTCCGTAAAAATGCGTGGATTTAGCCAAAGAATCCGCCCCTTTGCCGTAGGCAAACTCCGAATGGGGCGGATTCCGTAACTATGAAGCCGCAGGCTGAATAGTTACTAGTTTTCACAAAAATCCTTCTTTTATGTATTGACAGAACGAAATCAAATGGCTATTATTAGGTAGTGTGTATACATCAGATACGTCCGTGTCCGGCTCTGATGCAGCATATTAAGATTGAAAATAATAATCAGGAAAACGGAGGTGTACGGTTTTGGCAAACATTAAATCTGCTAAGAAGAGAATTCTTGTAAACGAGAAACGGGCGGCCAGAAATAAGGCCATTCGCTCAAAGGTAAAGACGTCTATCAAGAAAGTGGACGCTGCGATCGCCGCAAAGGATCAGGCTGCCGCAAACGACGCTTTAAAGGCTGCCATCGGCGAGATCAGCAAGGCTACCACCAAGGGCGTTTACCATAAAAATACTTCTTCCAGAAAGATTTCCCGTCTGACAAAGGCTGTCAACAAGATGGCGTAGCAGCCCAAAGGACGCTTCTTCCTGTGGTTCACGCCGCAGATACATTTAAATTAAATTAACCCACAAGAAAATCCAGCCAATTCACCCCGGCTGGACTTTTTTGTGGGATTTTCCCCTTATCTCTCATCATAATGTCCCCTGCAGGACGCGATCACAATCACCCCATCCTTCTCCCGGTAGACGATTCTGTTTTCCTCATCGATACGTCTGCTCCACCAGCTGCTGTAATGATCCTTCAGCGGTTCCGGTTTCCCAATCCCACAGAATGTATCTCTCTGAATATCCCTCACCAGCGCATTGATCCGTTTCAGCGTCTTCCTGTCCTGCGTCTGCCAGTAAAGGTAGTCTTCCCACGCATGTTCTTCCCAAAGCAGCCGCATCAATCCACCTCTATCAAATCATGTTCTGCCAGTCTTGCCCGCCCCGCCTCGATATCGTCGATGACTCCTCTCAGATATCGCATATTGCTTTCCGAATAAAACGGATCCGCAGACACCTCAAACGGAATGCGCTTTTCACGACTTACCTTTTTTGCAAAAATTGTAAACGCCGTTGTCATAGACATTCCCATATCGGAGCACACCTGTTCCATACTCTGTTTCAGATCCGCATCCATACGAAAATTTACATTCACCGCCTGCGCCACACACAACACCTCCTTATTCTGTATAACTTTTACGTTCTGATAATCACATTATACACGCTTGTAATGCAAATATCAATACCATTCATTATAATGTCATTACAATCCTGACTGTTTTCCGCGAGAACTGCTGCCGCATCCCTCTTGACGCCCTCCGGCACTTTTACCGATACTCCCGCTCTCTGCTCGCCTCCATGATGACAAGCTCCACCGCAATCCGCTCGTTCATCTGCCCGGTCTTCACCGCCTCCTCCATCTGAACGCCATAGCGCAAAATGCCCTTGATGCTCCCGGCAGAAAGACGCGACGCCTGACTTAAGGAGCGCCCCACCGCAAAGACGGGGATGCCCGCCTGCTTTGCCATATCGCTGTTTTTCATGCCTCTTCGCTTTAAGTCCTTGAGCTGCAGCAGGATATTGTACTGGCGCAGAATGAGAAACAAAATCCGCATCGGCGGCTCACGCAGCGCTAAAAGATCGTAATAGAGCGTCAGCGCGTCCCTCCTGCGGCACTCGATGATCGCGCCGACCATGTCAAACACCTTGTTCGTCACCGCCTGCGGGCAGACTGCCTCCACGTCGGAGAGCTCGATGACATCCCGCTCAAGGCAGTAGCAGATGAGCTTTTCCATCTCCCGGTCAAGTGCGCCCATATCCGTGCCGACACGCTCGAAAAATTCTTCCATCGCCGCGCGTGTGATATTTTTCCCCTCGCGCTTTAAACGCCCGAGCAGCCAGCGTGTCAAAAGCTCCTGACTCTGCGCCGCAAACTCCACGATACGCCCGTTTGCCTTTAACGCCTTGTACATCCGGCTGCGCTTGTCTACCTCGGACTCCGCAAAGACGAACGTCGTCGTCGCCGGTACCTGCGCCATGTACTCCGCCAGCTCCTCCGCCCCGCCCTTAAAAAAGCCGGAGTCCTCCACGACGATCAGACGATGCTCTGCAAAAAAGGGCATCGTCTCCGCAAGATCGATCAGCTCCTTTGGATTCGTCGCCTTCCCCTGAAAGGCGGCGGCATTCATCGTATCGCCAGCCGCGGCAAGCGCCCGCTTCAGCTTATCCTTATACTGCTTTTTCAGGTAATCCTCCCCTCCGTAGAGCAGGTAGGACGTCTGAAAGCTGTTATTTTTGATATCCTCGTCAATGGTTCGCATAGCCGCCCGTTTCCTTCAATTTTTTCTGTGCATAGAGATAGAGCAAAAACTGTGCCAAAAACGTCACCGTCCACGTAATCGGATACGAGAGGTACACGGTCGAGATCCGGTGAAGCAGCGGGATCTGAAACACCGTCGCAATCCACACGAGCCGCAGCCCGCACGCGCCCAGCAGCGAGATCACCATCGGCGAGAGCGAATAGCCGATCCCGCGCAGCACGCCGACCATGACGTCCATCATGCCGCAGACGGCATACGGCAGCAAAATGATCGCCATGCGCACCATACCCGCCTCCACGACCGCCGGGCTGTCCGTATAAATGTGCAGAAGCGGCCGCCCGAAGCCGTACATGAGCCATCCGAGCACGACCCCCGTCACGATCACGCAGCCCTCGGCGGTGAGCAGGATCCTCCCGATGCGCTCCCGCTTCCCGGCGCCCATGTTCTGGCTCGTGAAGGAAACCGCCGCCTGATGGAACGCGTTCATCGCCACATACACAAAGCCCTCCAGATTCAGCGCCGCCGAGTTTCCCGCCACAACGGTTTCCCCGAAAATATTGACGGACGACTGGATGACCACGTTCGAGAGCGAGAAGACCATACCCTGAAAGCCCGCGGGAAGCCCCACGCGCACAATCTGCGCGAATTTCTCCCGGTGGATGCGCAGCCTTCGCGGCATGAGCCGGATGCCGCCCTGCTCTCTCATCATACAGCGCACGACGAGAAACGCAGAGATACACTGGGAGATAACCGTCGCCAGCGCCACGCCCGCAACATCCATGTGAAGCCGGATCACAAAAATCAGGTTTAAGACGACATTGATGACGCCCGCCGTAATCAGATAGTACAGCGGCCGCTTCGTGTCCCCGATCGAGCGCAGCAGTGCGCTGCCGAAATTGTAGACCATCATCGC
>CAMTZV010000357.1 GCA_947086625.1 uncultured bacterium
AACATGTTCGACACACTCAGTTCCAGAATCATTGATCTGCGCAAGCAGGCCGGCATGACACAGGCGGAGCTTGCCCGCCGGATGCACCTGTCCCGCTCCAGCATCAATTCGTGGGAGTCCGCCGCCAGCTATCCGTCCATCGACAGCCTGATCTCACTCTCGCAGGTGTTCCACGTATCCACAGACTATCTGCTCGGCGTCTCCTCATCAAAGACCGTCGTCCTCGACACCTATTCCCCGCACGAGCAGGAGCTTGTATTCCGTCTTCTGCAATATTTTGACGAGGAGAAGGGCTGACGCGGACCGCACGCATACACAGGGCAAAAAAGAGGTTCCTTTTCACGCCCCAGGAACGCGCACTGGCTGCGCGTTCCGTGAGAACAAAAAGAGAGACAAGCCGGCCTGTCTCTCTGTCGTTTTGCGCGCTAAAAACCGACGTCAGACGGTTCCGTCCTGCCCGGGAGGATCCGATAAAGCCGCCCTGCCCACCTGCCGCCATACCTCTATCAAACGCTCCACGCTCCACGCGGCGTTGGCGGGACTGGTAGACGGGAGCTTTTCGGCTGCGCAGCCGGTCTGCGGCGCGAGATGCTTCTGGTAGAGCTTATGAGACGTCGCGCCGTTACAGAAGATTTTTCGGATGTCCGCCGTCCGCAAAATCGGTGTCAGATCGTTTGGCAGCGCGTTTTTAATGCTGCTGTCGGCGGAGCCCTCGATATCGCAGCTTCCGATCACGTCCCACAGCGCGATGTGGTGCGCGTGCAGCATCGCCCTCTTTTCGGGGACGGTCTGCGGCACGGGACATTCCAGCACCGCAGCCAGCACCTTCCAGAAGCGGTTTTGCGGATGCCCGTAGAAAAACTGCGCCTCGCGGGACTTTACCGACGGAAACGAGCCGAGAATGAGCACGCGCGAATGCTCATCATAGAGCGGCGGAATGGGATGAATGATGTGTTCCATGCTTATACCTCCTTGGTGCTGGTCGGGGCATTTGTGCGCAAAAACAGGGGAAAACCACTTTACGGCACCGCTGCTGCCCCCGATCGGAGATCGGGGGATTGATCGGGGGATAGAATCGTCCCGCCTCCGACGACGCATTCGCCGTCGTAGAGCACCGCCGCCTGTCCGGGCGTGATCGCGCGCTGCGGCGCATCAAACGTCAGGCGCACCCTGCCGTCCTCCAACACCTCGGCGGTCGCGGGCGCTTCCTTCGCACGGTAGCGGGTCTTTGCGGTGACGTGCACCGGGCTTTCCGGCTTTTCGTACGCAATCCAGTTGAAATCGTCCACCACACAGACTTTGGTAAACAGCGCGGCTTCGTCCGAGAGGACGACCTCGTTTTTCTCCATATCCTTGCGGCACACGTAAAGCGGCGCGGGGAGCGAGAGCCCAAGCCCCTTTCGCTGCCCGATCGTATAGCGGACGATGCCCTTGTGCTCGCCCAGCTTTCTGCCGTCCGCCGTCACAAAATCCCCCGGGGGGTAGGTTTTTCCCGTATAGCGGCTCATAAAATCCGCGTAATTCCCCTCCGGCACAAAGCAGATATCCTGGCTGTCGTGCTTGTCTGCGTTGACAAAGCCAAAGCTTTCGGCAAGGGCGCGCACCTCGTCCTTCGAGGAAAACTCCCCGAGCGGGAACACCGTGTGCGTTAGCTGCTCCTGCGTCAAAAACGCCAGCACATAGCTCTGATCCTTCGCGGCATTGTTCGCTTTTTTCAAGAGCATCCGCCCGCTTTGCGCGTCGCGCTCCACCCGCGCGTAGTGCCCGGTGGCGATCACGTCGCAGTCCAGCTCCCGCGCGCACCGGTAAAGCCTGTCGAACTTCAGGTAGCGGTTGCAGTCGATGCACGGGTTCGGCGTGTCCCCCGCCTCGTACGCCGCCACAAAGCGGCCGATGACCTGCGCCGCAAAATCCTCCTTAAAGTTTAAGACATAGTGCGCCATGCCAAGCCTGCTGCAAACCTTCCTGGCATCTTCCGCATCGGAGAGCGAACAGCACGCGCCCTCCGGCTCCATGCCAACCGTCCCGTTTTCGTACAGCTTCATCGTCGCCCCGATGCAGTCGTAACCCTTTTTCGCCATCAGCGCCGCGGCAACGGAGCTGTCCACGCCGCCGCTCATGGCGATCAGTGCTTTCTTCATTGTCTCTCTCTTTTTCCTTCCTTTTTTACTACCTTTAATATAACAGAAAATTTGCGCCGGGACAACTTTACATCTCGCGCGCAATTTGTTATACTTGCATACAGCAAAGCAACTGGAAGATCCTATGCAAAGAGCAGGTGACATACATGACCGAAGGTGAAATGTTAAAATTATCCGTCGAGGAGTTTTCGAGAATCCAGGGTGTAAAGTCTATTGGAGCAATAGGCTTTACACTTTATTTATGCGCGGGGACGCGCAAGAAATCGCACAACTATTAAATCATGATATAAAATTTTCAAGGAGATAAGCTATGCCAAAAAGAACAGACATCAACAAGGTACTCATCATTGGCTCCGGCCCGATCATCATCGGACAGGCGTGCGAGTTCGACTACTCCGGCACGCAGGCGTGCAAGGCGCTGCGGAAGCTCGGCTACGAGATCGTGCTTGTCAACTCCAACCCCGCCACCATCATGACCGACCCGGAGGTCGCGGACGTGACCTACATCGAGCCGCTGAACGTGAACCGCCTCGAGCAGATCATCGCAAAGGAGCGCCCGGACGCGCTGCTGCCAAACCTCGGCGGACAGTCCGGCTTAAACCTTTGCGCGGAGCTGGCGAGTGCAGGTGTTCTCGAAAAATACGGCGTAAAGGTCATCGGCGTGCAGGTGGACGCCATCGAGCGCGGCGAGGACCGCATCGAATTTAAAAAGTCCATGGACGCCATCGGCGTCGAGATGGCGCGCAGCGAGGTTTCCTACAGCGTGGAGGAAGCGCTCGCCATCGCAGACAGGCTCGGCTATCCGGTCGTCTTACGCCCCGCCTACACGATGGGCGGCGCCGGCGGCGGCCTGGTATATAATAAGGAAGAGCTGAAAACCGTGTGTGCCCGCGGCTTGCAGGCAAGCCTCGTGGGACAGGTTCTGGTGGAGGAGTCCATCCTGGGCTGGGAGGAGCTTGAGCTTGAGGTCGTGCGCGACTGCGAGGGCAGCATGATTACCGTCTGCTTTATCGAGAACATCGACCCGATGGGCACGCACA
This sequence comes from uncultured bacterium, assembly GCA_947086625.1. GTDB lineage: Bacteria > Bacillota > Clostridia > Lachnospirales > Lachnospiraceae > W0P33-017. The sequence continues at coordinate 3,182 of CAMTZV010000357.1, forward strand.
CCGGCGATTCCTTCTGCTCCGCGCCGATGCTCACCATCTCAAAGGAGCTGCAAAACCGCCTGCAGGAGCAGGCGTACCGCATCGTCGAGTCCGTTAAGGTCATCGGCG
>CAMTZV010000358.1 GCA_947086625.1 uncultured bacterium
TTACGATCAATCTAAAGGAGAATATTTGAGATGAATGTATTAGTCATTAACTGTGGAAGCTCGTCGCTGAAATATCAGGTCATCGATTCCGAGACGGAGCAGGTGCTGGCAAAGGGCTTATGCGAGCGCATCGGTATCGACGGGAGGCTCGTCTACACGCCCGCGGGCGGCGAGAAGGAGGTCAGCGATCTGGATATGCCCACCCACAAGCAGGCGATCCAGTTTGTCATTGACGCGCTTACAAACGAGAAGACCGGCGTGATCGCAAGCCTGGACGAGATCGGCGCCGTCGGGCACCGGCTTGTACACGGCGGCGAGAAGTTTGCCTGCTCGACGCGCATTACCGACGAGGTCATCCGGGCAGTCGAGGAGTGCAGTGACCTTGCGCCGCTTCACAACCCCGCGAATCTGATCGGTGTGCGCGCATGTCAGGAGCTGATGCCGAATACGCCGCAGGCGGGTGTGTTTGACACGGCCTTCCACCAGACGATGCCGACGGAGGCATACATGTACGGCATCCCCTATGAGTATTACGAGAAGTACAGGGTCCGCAAATACGGTTTCCACGGCACGAGCCACAGCTTTGTGTCAAAGCGCACGGCTGAGCTTGTGGGAAAGCCGATCGAGGATTTGAAGATCATCGTCTGCCACCTCGGAAACGGCGCTTCCATCTGCGCGGTGGACGGCGGGAAATCCGTGGATACGTCGATGGGCTTATCCCCGCTCGAGGGGCTTATCATGGGAACCCGATCCGGCGACATCGACCCTTCCGCGATGGAATTTCTGTGCAAGAAGGAGAATCTCGATATCACCGGGATTTTGGAGGTATTAAATAAGAAGTCCGGCGTACAGGGCCTCTCCGGCGTATCCTCCGATTTCCGCGATCTTCAGGCCGGCTCCGACGAGGGCAACGAGCGCTGTACAATGGCGGTGGACGTTTTCTGCTACCGCGTGCTCAAGTATATCGGCGCTTACGTGGCGGCGATGAACGGCGTGGATGCGATCGCGTTTACCGCAGGGCTGGGCGAAAACGACAGCGTTGTGCGCCGCAAGATCGTGAGCCGTCTCGGGTATCTGGGCATCGCGCTGGACGATGCGGTGAATGATTCCACGCGGGGAAAAGAGGCGGTCATCTCCACCGCGGATTCCAAAGTTCCGGTGTGGGTCGTTCCGACGAACGAGGAGCTGGCAATCGCGCGTGAGACGGTGGCGCTCGTGAAGTAAAAAAATGGGTTGACAAACTTTTTCGGGGTGGATATAATAGGGAAAGTGTGAATAGGAGACTGGCCATGAAAATAGATATTTCCGACATGTATTCACTGACAGATAAGGAGACGACGCGAGAAGTCCATATCGACATGGTTGAAATGAAGTCGAAAGCAGGTTGTTTTCCTATTCAGGCGGGCGAGCCCTTTGTGCTGACGATCGCGAACGAGAAAGGGAAACGGCTGCGGCTTACGGGAGAAGCCAGGCTGTCGGCCCGGATTCCATGCGACCGCTGCCTTGAGGACGTATCCTATCCTTTCCACCTCGTCATCGATAAGACGGTCATGCTTACACAGGCGGATGACGGGCAGGAGGATGAGGACGACGAGGTGGCATCCTACATCGACGAGGAGCGCGTGCTGGATGTGGATCGGCTGATCTTCGGTGAGCTTCTGGTGAACTGGCCCGCAAAGGTTTTGTGCAGGAATGACTGTAAGGGTATCTGCCCGAAGTGCGGCACAAATTTGAATAGAGCGGCCTGCGGCTGTGAGCAGGGAGTGCCAGACCCCCGCATGGCGCAGTTTTTGGACGTATTTCAAAAGTTTAAGGAGGTGTAATCGAATGTCAATTTGTCCCAAGAATAAATCTTCCAAAGGAAGAAGAGACAGAAGAAGAGCAAACTGGAAAATGTCTGCTCCTACGTTGGTAAAATGCAGCAAGTGCGGCGCGCTGATGGTGCCTCACAGAGTATGCAAAAACTGTGGAACATATAATAAGAAAGAGATCATTCCTCAGGAGTAACCAGTGAAAAAAGGGCCGTGCGCGGCCCTTTTTTTTGGAGGCTGATATACGATGAACAAACGAAAAAAACGCAGAAGAGGGAATTTCCGGTTTTTCCTTGGGCTGTTTGCCGTGATTTTTGCCACGACGGCGCTCGCGGGCGCGGGTCTGCTTCTGATCTCGCGCATGAGGGGCGCGGGTCAGGGAAAAGACGGGGAGGGGCCGGACGCGCTTCTGGTGCGGTATATGAGCTATATTCCGGAGAGGGAATATGAAAAAATGTACGACATGCTGGATTTACAGGCGTCGGGCGGTATCAGCAAGGATGCCTTTATCACGCGCAATTCGGCGATCTATGAGGGCATCGAGGCGAAAAATATGAAGACGACGGTTCTCGCGTATGACAGGGAGCGCCGGATCGTCGAATACGAGAGCGAGTTTGAGACGGCGGCGGGAACGATCCGTTTTCAGAACGCGGCCGAGTTCACGAAGGGCGAGGACGGCTACCGGCTGGCGTGGACGGATTCGCTCATCTTCCCGAAGCTGCGTAACACGGACAAGGTACGTCTGTCGACCGTACAGGCGCAGCGCGGGGAGATCGTGGATCGAAACGGCTGGCTTTTGGCGGGAAAGGGAGCGGCCTCCTCGGTCGGGATCGTTCCGGGAAAGCTTGAAAACCGGGAGGAGAGCATCGCGAAGGTGGCGGAGCTTCTGGACATTTCCGTCTCGGCGATCGAGCGGGAGCTTTCGGCGTCCTGGGTGACGGAGGACGCCTTTGTGCCGCTTCAGACGATCCCGAAGATCGAGGAGCTCGACCTCATGACGATGGCGCCGGACGAGAATACGCTCGCGGAGCAGAGGCGGCAGGAAGCCCTTCTTGCGATACCGGGGGTGAAGCTCTCCGACGTGGAGGTGCGCACATACCCGCTGGGCGAGGCGGCGGCGCATCTGATCGGATACGTGCAGGGCGTCACCGCGGAGGACTTGGAGGAGCACGCGGGAGAGGGCTATACGTCGGGCAGCGTCATCGGAAAGAGCGGTGTGGAGGGCCTTTTCGAGAAGGAGCTGAAAGGGCGAAACGGCTGCCGCATCTACATCGCGGACGAGGACGGGAACATGAAGGAGGAGCTCGCTTACCTTCCGGTTCAGAACGGGCAGAAGGTGGAGCTGACGATCGACGCCAGATTGCAGCGTGTGCTCTATGAGCAGTTTCAGGACGACAAGGGCTGCTCGGTTGCCATGAATCCGTATACCGGGGAGGTGCTGGCACTCGTGAGCACGCCCTCCTCCGACAGCAACGAT
>CAMTZV010000359.1 GCA_947086625.1 uncultured bacterium
TGTCATCGGCAAATGGAGCGGGCCGTTTCTGGCAAGTAAGCGTCTCATTTACGACAATTATTACACGGGCTCGGGCAAGGCGTACGGAAGCGGCGACACGACGTGGGAGCCGTACCAGCCGACGGCAAAAAAGGTGTCCGCGATCACATCGGGAAATTGCCCGAAGTTATTATCCAAATACTGGACGTACTCGTCCAAATACAAACGTCTGGTCTTAAAAAATAATATGGAGAAATAGGAGGAGGGATGCAAAATGCGAAGCATTTTTTTGCATGCATTCCGACGACATGCCCGCGAGCGAAGGCGAACGGGCGCAACATTGAAGAGGGAGGAATGCAAAATGCGAAGAAAAACATTGCGAAAGCGCATAGCGGCGGGCCTGCTTGGCCTTGCCATCGCCTTTACGCTCGTGCCCTGCGGGGAGCCGTTGCAGGTGCGCGCGGCGAATGTGGAGGCAACGTATGCAAACAAATGCCAGAACAGCGTGACAAGCTTTGCGAAGGCGAACACGGGGCTGAAAACAATTGCATGGGCGTACCTTGCGGGTACGGACGATTGGGTAAAGCCGTCGTGGTATCAGGGCTATGAGACGCTCGACATGTATACGGTAGAGCCGGGCACGAAAATACAGGGAAAAACGGTTGCCGAGAAATGGCTGCCGCAGGACAACCGGGAGTATTTAAAGACGATCGCGGAGAAATATCTGACGAACAGCCCGGAGGTTTCAAACAAAATCAACCGCGTGCCGGACAACTGGGCGGGCACCCATCGGGAGGGCGCAAAATTCCGCGTCGTCGCCTGTGATGAGGATTGGGTAACGATCTGGGACGACGGATTCCAGCTCTGGGGTGTGGAGCAGGGCAATGGCAACGCGGTCAGCATCCACTGCCAGTACGGCACGGATTCCTATATGGAGACACATCCGGCGGGCTTTTACCGGTTCCGCAAAAAGGACGTCTGGCTCGATTTCGCGCTCGCCGAAAACCACCCGTACAAGTCGGCGGATGAGATCCCGCAGGCGGGAAGCGGCGTCGTGACAAAGCTCGTGAACCTGCGTCCGGTTCCCGATGAGAGCGAGAAGATTTACACGGAGGTTTACGCGCTGCCAAAGGGCACAAAGTTAAACGTCGTATCCGCGGAGCCGGTGGCCTCACGGGCGGACGGGAGCACGCACACGTATTACAAGGTGACCTTCAACGGGAGCGACAAGGTGCAGAACAACGCGGTATACTACCTGTCCTACAAGGTGCCGGGCATGTACTACATCGACAGCCGCTATCTGAATTTTACGAAAAAAGGGGCAAAGCGCCCGTCGGGTGCAGTGGCGGGCGAGATCATGAACGTGGAGAGCAGCGCGTCGGTCTACGCCTACGCGTCAAAGAGCACGAGCGCCGAGAAGGTCGCGATTCTCTCAAAGGGCACGGCGATTGACATGCTCCCGGCGGAGTCGGACGGACAGTGGACGACGGTCATTTTCAGCGGCAAAAAGGCTTACGTGCAGACGAAGTATTTAGGCGGCAAGGTCGAGGACATTTCCACGCCCTACCTCGCGGATATCGTGGACGACCAGCTTGTATTCAAGTGGAACGCGGGCAGCAACAATGTGGATTACGCCGTGACGCTGACAACCCTGCAGCTCCAGAAGGGAAAGCAGACGACGGTATATTCCACCCGGCATCATAAGAGTAACACGTTTACGGTTGACCGGAAGTATACGAAAAGCGGCAATTATCTGAGGATCACCGTGCAGGCAAACGGCATGGGCGGCAAAAAGGGGAAAGTATATTACAAGCAGATCAGTCTTCCGAAGACATCGGAGGTGTCGCTGAAGGAGCGCTTCCTGATACCCGATAAAACGAGCATCACCATCCGAAACGCCCTGCGCAGCGTGCAGTATTCGACGAACAAAAATTTCAAGAATGCGAAGATCGCCCAGAACGCGGCAGACAAGGACGGCAATATGCCGTATGTGAAGCTGATTAAAGGGTTGAAGAAAAACACGACCTACTATATCCGCTGCCGCGGGATGTACAAATACGAAACCGCCGCGGGCGTGAAGTGGATGAGCGGGCCGTGGTCGAAGACGGTGGTGAAGGTGAAGACGAAGAAATAAGCTTTTGATAAAAGAATCATCAGGATTTCAGGATGAAAAAACAGGTGAGACGGCGCTGCCGTCCCACCTGTTTCATTCTGCCCGTTTTCTAAGCCTTTACTTTGATGACAACCTTTTTCTTCACCGTCTTATAATTCTGATCCGTCACCTTGACGGTGATGACCGCCTTGCCGCTGAAATTCTTTGCGATCGTCACTTTGCCTTTTTTGTTCACCTTTACCTTCGGATTGTTGGAGGAGTAGGTGATCTTTCCGGCGGTGGCCTTCGCCTTTACGGTGATCGTCTGTTTCTTCGAAGAGCGGTTCAGCGTGTATTTGCTTTTGGAAAGCCTGAGCGTATTTTTCGCCTTCTTGATCGTGAACGTCTCGTAGACGGTTCCCTCGTACTCCCCGGCTCCGGTGATCTCGACCGTAGCGGTACCGGCATCTGTGTTGTCCGAATATTCCACCGTATAATCGATGCCTTCCGTCAGCGTCGTCTCGCCGTCCGTTACGGTTACGTCCGGGGTTTTCGGCGTCCCGTCATAGGTGAAGGAGGACTGGGAGAGCGTGATCTCGACCTCTGTCATCGCCGGCTCCTCGGGCTTTTCTTCCTTGATCGTGAAGGTCTTGGAGACGGTTCCGGTGTAGTTTCCGATCCCGGTGACCGTGACCTTGGCGGTACCGGCGTTTGTGTTGTTTGAGTATGCAACTGTATAATCGGTGTCCTGCTTTAAAGTCGTCCCGCCGTACTTGACGGTCACCGTTGGGGTCTTGGGCTTCCCGTCACAGGTAAATTCGGAACCGGACAGCGTAACCACGGCGCTCGAGAGGTTTTTCTTCTGCGCGGCCTTGATCGTGAAGGTCTTGGAGACCGTCCCGGTGTAGTTTCCGATTCCGGTGACCGTGACCTTGGCGGTACCGGCATTTACATTATTGGAATATGCAACTGTGTAATCGGTTCCCAGCTTTAAGGTAGTGCTGCCGTATTTGACCGTTACGGTCGGCGTCTTTGGCGTCCCGTCGCAGGTAAAGCTTGTCGCGGACAGGGTGACGGAAGCTTTTGTGATGCTCTTTTTCACGACGCTTTTGATTGTGAAGTTCTTTGTAACTGTCCCTTTGTAGTTTCCGGTTCCGGTGACCGTGACCTTGGCGGTACCGGCGTTTGTGTTGTTTGAGTATGCAACTG
>CAMTZV010000360.1 GCA_947086625.1 uncultured bacterium
CTCAACTCGTCATTTGTAACCGTTCGCGCAGGAAGCGCGCTTCCGGTTCCGCAAATCTTTATCATCCTAATCTCCTTTTTGGCAACCGCTCAGCCGTCGACCGTATGATGGACGAATCATGCCTGCATGTTACCCTTTTGGATGGGCGCCCTTCCCGCTAAAACTTCCGAAACCGCTCGTAGCGCTCTGCGGCGAGCGTTTCCCCCGCCTTTGCCCTGCACTCCTTCAAAAACCGTTTGAGCTGCCCCTTCATCGCGCCCGCGATCGAGGGGAGCGCCGCCGCGTCCGCGCCGCCAAACTCCGGGATTACGCCGTCGATGACCTTTAGCTCGAGAAGATCCTGCGCGGTGATGCGCATGACGTCCGCCGCCTCCTTCGCGCGCTTTCCGTCCTTCCAGAGAATCGACGCAAAGCCCTCCGGCGAGAGAATCGAATACACCGCGTGCTCCAGCATCCAGACCTCGTTGCTGACCGCCAATGCAAGCGCGCCGCCGCTGCCGCCCTCCCCGATCAGAAACGTAAAGACCGGAACTTTTAACGCACTCATCTCAAAGAGGTTGCGGGCGATCGCCTCGCCCTGTCCGTTTTCCTCCGCCTCCATGCCCGGATACGCGCCGGACGTGTTGACGAACGTGACGACGGGGCGGCCGAATTTTTCCGCCTGCTTCATGAGGCGGATCGCCTTGCGGTACCCTTCCGGCGAGGGCATCCCGTAGTTGCGCGACGCGCACTCCGCCACGGAGCTTCCCTTCTGGATGCCGATGACCGTCACCGGCTGTCCGTCCAGCCACGCCAGCCCGCCGATGATCGCCGGGTCGTCCTTAAAATAGCGGTCGCCGTGCAGCTCCATAAAATTGTCAAAGATCTCCTCTATATAATCCTTCGCCTGTAATCGGTTCATCTGCCTTGCGGCGCGCACCTTCTCCCACGCGCTTTTCGCCTTTTCCCGGCTGGCGCGCTCCCGCATCAGCTCGGTCGGCTCGTAGCTGTCGTTCTCGCGCATCGGATCGAAATTTGCAAAGCCCTGCGCGCCATGCAGCTTCAATAGCTGGTAGAGCGTGAGCTTTAAGTCCTTCCGCTCAACGATGCGGTCCACAAAGCCGTGCGCGAGCTGAAATTCCGCCCGCTGGAACCCCTCGGGAAGCCGCTCGCCGATCGTCTGCTCGATGACGCGCGGGCCCGCAAAGCCAATGAGCGCCCCCGGCTCCGCCAAAATGATATCCCCGAGCATCGCAAAGCTCGCGGTCATGCCTCCGGTCGTCGGGTCTGTCAGCACGGAAATGTAGAGCAGCCCCGCCTCGCTGTGCCGCTTTAAGGCCGCGGACGTTTTCGCCATCTGCATGAGCGAGATGATACCCTCCTGCATCCTCGCGCCGCCGGAGCAGCAGAACAAAACGACCGGAAGGCGCTCTTTTGTCGCGCGCTCCACCGCCGAGGTGATCCGCTCCCCGACCACATGGCCCATGCTTCCCATCAGAAAGCGGGCATCGCACACGCCCACAACCGCGTCCATGCCGTAGATCTTTCCCTTTCCAACCGTCACACCCTCGCTCAGCCCGGTCTTCTCCCGCGTAGCGCTTACCTTTTCCTCATACTCCGGAAAATCCAGCGGGTTCACCGGCGCGTCGTCCTGCGTCCCGGCAAACCACGGCGTAAACGTGTCGTCGTCCACAACCATGCGCAGCCGGTTGTTTGTGCGCACGCGGAAATAGTAGCCGCACTTCTCGCAGACGTATTTTTTTGCGATGACGCGCGCCTTGCTGACCTCCTCGCCGCAGTTTTTACAGGTGATCGTCTCATCCTTTGGCATATCCAACGAAAAAAATTCTTTTTTCTGCTTCTTTTTTAATAACGCTGACATTCTATCCACACTTTCTAAACGGTTTCATTTCCCCCCCTGCCGGGGCGCTCCCAATCCATCGGCTATCCGATCGCAAAGGTCAGTTCTCCCTGACACACCAGTCTGCCGTCCACATACGCCTTCGCGCTCCCGACGCCGATGGGCCCCTTGACCTTCACGATCTCGGTCTCAAGCGTCAGCACGTCGCCGGGCAGCACCTTCTGTTTGAATTTCGCGCCGCCAATCCCCGCAAAATAGGCGGTTTTCCCCTTATTCTCCTCCTTTGAGAGAATTGCGACCGCCCCGGTCTGCGCGAGCGCCTCCACGATGAGCACGCCCGGCATGACCGGCTCCGACGGAAAATGCCCCGCAAAATACGGCTCGCCCGCGCTTACACATTTTTTCGCGACCGCCCGCTCGCCGGGGGTCAGCTCCTCCACCGTGTCGATCAAAAGCATCGGCTGGCGGTGCGGGATAATCTCCATAATCTCCTTTGTCGTCAAAAGCGGCATCTCTATTCCTCCCATTTTTTAAACAACAGACTCGCGTTGTGCCCGCCAAAGCCGAGCGAATTGCTCAGCGCGTACGGTACGTCCTCCGCGACGGGCTTTTTGCAGTAGTTCAAATCCAGCTCCTCGTCCGGCGTCTCGTAGCCGACCGTCGCATGAATGTAGCCGTCGGTCAGCTGCTTTACGCAGGCGATAGCCTCCACCGCGCCCGCCGCGCCTAAAAGATGCCCGATCATCGACTTGGTCGAATTGATTTTCAGATCATACGCATGGCTTCCGAACACCTTTTTGATCGCGCGTGTCTCGAACAGGTCGTTGTGATGCGTCGCCGTGCCGTGCGCATTGATGTAGGTCACGTCCTCTGGCTTTACGTGCGCGTCGCTTAAGGCGTTTTCCATCGCGCGCGCCGCACCCGCGCCGTCCTCCGCCGGGGAGGTGATGTGGTAAGCGTCGGACGTGCAGCCATAGCCTGCAAGCTCTGCGTAGATATGCGCGCCGCGCGCCTTTGCGTGTTCCAGCTCCTCGAGCACGAGCACACCCGCACCCTCGCCCATGACAAAGCCGCTGCGGTTTTTATCAAACGGGAGCGAGCATCTTTTCGGATCGTCCACCTCGGAGAGTGCAGTCAGCGCCGTAAAGCCGCCGATTCCGATCGGCCCGATACTGCTCTCCGTGCCGCCCGCAAGCATCACGTCCGCATCGCCGTACTGGATCGTGCGCATCGCCTCGCCGATGCTGTTCGTGCCCGTCGCACAGGCCGTCACGACATTGATGCTCTTTCCCTTCAGCCCGAACTGGATCGCCACGTTGCCCGCCGCCATGTTGGAGATCATGAGCGGCACAAAGAGCGGGTTGATCTTGCCGGGGCCTTTTTCAAGCAGCCTGCTGTGCTCCCGCTCCATCGCCTGTAAGCTTCCGATCCCGCTTC
>CAMTZV010000361.1 GCA_947086625.1 uncultured bacterium
CCCGGCCTCGCCCTGGATCGGCTCTAAGATGACCGCCGCCACCTTCTCGCCGACCGCCTGCAAATTCACGATCGCCTTTCGCATATCCTCCGCATTTCCGTACTCCACATGCTGCACCTGCTGCACCATCGGCGTGTAGGGCACGCGGTAGGTCCCCTTGCCGCCCATCGACACCGCGCCCATCGATTTTCCGTGGAACGCGCCGACCGTCGATATGTACCAGCGCCCGCCGGTCGCGATACGCGCCAGCTTGAGCGCCATCTCCACCGCCTCCGCGCCGCCGTTTGTAAAGAAGCACTGCTGCAAATCACCCGGCGTGATATCCGCCATCGCCTTTGCGAGATAGCCGCGCAGCGGGTCGAGAAGCTCCTGCGAGTGCAGCGCCTGATGCTCGAGCTGCGCTTTTACGACGTCTAAGATTTCCTCGTTGCGGTGCCCGCATGTAAAAATGCCAAAGCCGCCGAGGCAGTCGATAAACTTCTCGTCGTTTAACCCGCAGCAATACGCGCCCTCGTCGTACCACTCGAGCACCGCGCCGTTTTCCGAGTCGGAGGAGACCGATTTGCGGTACTTGAGCCAGCCGGGGCTTACATAGCTGTCAAAATACTCGAGCGTGTCCGCCACCATCTGCTTTTTTTCCTCCGGGGTGATGTCCTTTGTGTCGCGCCTGATTAAACCTACCACTTTATTCAGATCCTCAATTACCTGTGTCTTATCTGCCATAACCATACCTCTTTTCACCTTTCCCTTGTTTTTTACGTAACCCTGCCCGCCGCGCGCCCCATGCGCCGCTCTGCGGCATGCTTCCCCTGCATGGGGCTGCGCATAAAAGGCGTATCTGCGGCAATGCTGCCTCAGATACGCCTTTGTATCCGCTCACGCTTGAGCTGTTACAAGCATAGCATGAAAATTCCTCATTTTCTATTCTTATTTTCCGCTATTTTCGAACGAAATAAAGCCAATACTACTTGTTTTTAAGTATTTTTTTGTCTATAATAGCCGAAACCGGAGGAATATACGATGGATAAAAATACCTTTCTGGTCATCAATGACCTGATCTTTGAAATGTACGGCTGGCAGTCCCTGGCGGACATAAAGGAGGATTTCTTTCAGCGCCTGAAAATCATCATCCCCTTTCACTATGCGAGCATTTTGCTGAAAACGAGCGGGGCCGGGCAGCCCCTGACGCTGGGCCATCCGATCTGCTTTCCGCAGTCCTTTTTGCGGGCGGAAAACGCCTACCTCTCCGAAGGGCAGGACTCGGATTATACGCTGTGGAATCTCTATGCCAGGGAATCAAAGCTGCTGCGCGCAAGCGACATTTTAGATGACGAAAAGCGGCTCAACTCGCCGCTGTACGTGAACTGCTACCGCAGCTTTGACGTCTACGACGATATGCAGCTGACCATCGTCGCGCACGAGGAGCTGCTCGGGCTTCTCACGCTCTACCGCACGCGCGCCGACGGCGCGTTCACGGCGGAGGACATGTTTTTTCTGCGCGCGCTCGGGATGCACTTAAACCTTGCGATGCACCGCATACTCGCCAAAAAGGAAACGCCGCCGCACCCGCCCGCAGAAGCGCTTCCTGATATCGCGCGCACATACCGCCTCACCGCCCGGGAAAAGGAGCTTCTCTCGCGCTTAAGCCGCTTTGAGACAAACGAAGAAATCGCGGATGCGCTTGGCATCCGCGAGAGTACGCTTCAAAAGCATCTGCAAAATTTATTTCGAAAGCTTGGCGTCACGTCCAAATGGGACGTGCTGCGTCTGTGCTACAAAAGCGCGTGGAACTCGTGCGCCGGAACCGGTCTGGAATAGTAGTAGCCCTGATAGTATGACGCGTCATTCGGCCGCAGGAAAATACTCAGCTCCTCGTTCTCTACGCCCTCGATACACGTCTTTAAGCCGAGGCTGTTCGCGCACTGGATAATGTGCTTGACCATCGCCTGATTGACCCGTTTTTTCTGGATATCCTTCACAAACGACATGTCCACCTTCAGCTCGTCAATCGGAAGCTCCATGACAAGCCCAAGCGACGACGAACCCGTCCCGAAATCATCCAGCGAGAGCTTGATGTTTTTGGAGTGGAAATATGCCATCTCCTGCTTTAAAAATTCGTAGTCGAGCTGGCGGCAGCGCTCCGTCAGCTCCAAAAAGAGCTGCTGTGGCGGGTAACCGCTCTCCTCCACCGCCCGGCACACATCCTCCCGGAACTCCTTGCGCTCGAGCTGGGACGCCGTGATGTTCACGTTGATGACAAAGCCCGGCAGCTTCTTGCGGAACTCCCCCGCGTCGTGCAGCGCCTGCCGCAAAATCCACCTGCCAAGCTCATAGTACGCCGCGTCCACCTCCAGCCACGGGATAAAGCGCCCCGGCGACACCTCGCCGTCCTCCTCGCTTTTCCAGCGGATGAGCGCCTCCGCGCCGACAATCTCCTCCGTGCGCACGTCCACCAGCGGCTGATAGCACATATAAAAGCCCTTGCAGCCCTCCATAATGCTGTGGTAGATGCGCGAGAGCAGCGCCACATTGTTGTTCTCGTCCCGCCCGTCGTCGATGTCCAGCCAGATGAGCGCACCGCGCCCCTCGTATTTGGACTGGTTGAGCGCGTAGGCGAGCGTGCTCTTCACCTTTGCCGGCGTGCCGGGGAAGGCGTCCAGCTCGGTCGCGCCGCCCGAGAGCCGCACCGGGACGAGCAGGCCGCTCTCCAGACGGATCTCCGTTTTGGCCATATCCTGCAGCGTCTCGTAAATTTTTGCCGCCTCGTCCCTTGTCATATCCGGCAGCAGCAGCACATATTTCGCCCCGTCCAGATGATACGCCACGCCACGCGCCCCCACGAGCTCACGCATCAGATTTGCGAAATCGCGCAGCACGTCGCTGCCCGCCTGATAGCCGTAGAGCACATTGATCCGGCTGAATTTACTGATCTCAATGTCCATGATGATGGCCTGCCCCTTTTTTGCAAGGAGCTGCTCCAGATGCTCGATGAGCCGCTGATTTGTGTAAAGCAGCGTCTCCGCGTCGATGATCTCCCGGATGCCCCGATTGACGACCGTCCCCGAGAAGAGATCCGGTTCCCCGTCCTTTCCGGGCAGAATCGTGCACTTGCACGTGCAGACGACGTAATCGCCCGCACAGTTTTTTATGCGGTACTCAAAATGCTCCCACTCGCTCTTCCGTGAAAAAATATTTTTCATCTTCCGCCTGTACTCCGGCAGATCGTCCGGGTGGATCCGCGGTTCCCAAAATGCGTCCATATTTGTCATATATTCGC
>CAMTZV010000362.1 GCA_947086625.1 uncultured bacterium
CAAAGATGAAATCCATCCTGCGTAAATGGCGTATTCGCATCAAGGATAAGCTGATCCCTGCGATTTTACAAGCTCTTAACTTGGTTACTCCTTCTGATTGTCAAGGCTGGTTTACCTGCGTCGGATACTGAATACTTTTTCGCCGATTGCTCTAGTTGTCGGAATCAATGGGCTAAAAGTAAATTCTAACATTTCCATGCCTCCTTAAAACCATGCTATAAGAAACCACTATCCACAACTTAAGGCTGATTTCCATTTTCAGGGAGGATTACTCTGAAGGGAAGAGGTTGTTTTTCGACAAAATTATAGAAATCTCAGCGCTTGTCCCGTGTGGAAATATTCTCCATTTTCCTTAAGTTGTGAACAGTGTATAAGAAACCACTGAAACCCAATGAATCAGCGGTCTGAATTGTCATACCCCAACACTATAGATGCACGCACTTTCCGGAAGTTTTTTACCATTTTGGAAGCTGTCTTTCTCCCGGCATTTATATTAAAATGACAACAACACAGGACGAAGGGGATTCTGTATGAGCAAGGAATCATCCGCTGACGTGCAACCGGAAACATCAAGCCATATTGAAGCACGCGAGAAACGTGTGATAGAGGCAAGAAAATTTAACCTACTAAGCAACGTGTTTATGCGGGTCGCCGTTCAAAGACATAAACGACTGCCAGTATGTAATCCGGATTTTGACCGGAATCCCAGATTTGGTCGTGAAAAAAGTCCACCCAGAGGCTCGTGTTTCCAAAATCACATGACGTTGTTTCGGACGTGCTGTCGGAATACAACAAAGGTAAAATCTACAACATTGAAATTTAGCGTGCCGACACGGTAGATCATGCCAAGCGGATCAGATTTCATGGCACAATGACCGGTCGCGAATATCTGGAAAAGGGGCAACCATATGATATCAGCGAAACTAATCTATGGAAAGCCGGGTTTACGACTTATCTTAGTACCTGAATCTGCGAAACCCAAAATGAGCGTGCAATATCTCAACAAGTTTCACAAATCCAGGTTGTAAAAAATACTTCGAAAACACCGATACTCCTTACGACGACGAACCACATATCATGTATGTGAAGGCCGCCATAAACGACGGCACCGAAACGGCGAATCTGATTCAGTATTTTAAGACCGCAGATTCCGATGATATGAATCATAGTGACTTATCCGAACGTATGAACATATACGGAATCATTACAAAATACCTCTAAAAAGAAGGAGCCGCCTCTTCAATGATAAATCATAAGAGACAGCCCTTTTAGCTCTATCAGAAACACCCATACACCGGGTTAGCCTTCATCTGGGATATAACCGCCCTTTTCATATGCGCGTACGCGTTCACAGACCTCCTGACATGGTACGGCAGAGTACCAGTTGCAACGGCTAAGCCTTATTGTGGAGCGCGTGGGGTGAAAAGAAACAGCGTTCTCACGTTCCTTCTGGCGCAAAGCCCGCTCACCCTTGGGCAGATTTATTTTGTAAACAGCATGCATAGATACTTCTCCTTTCACTCTTATCTTTTATAGTATACACCAGAATCGCCCACTGTCAATTCGCTAAATCACTAAATTTTCAAAAATATTTCTGGCAGTTTGAACGCCGCTCACGGATTCGATAGGTTCAGCAGCTCATCCTTCACATCCTGCTTGTATTCATCAATGTGCTCCGTAATCACCTTGTAAATATCCACCTGCGGCTCTTCCTGCTTTGAAGAGAGTAGGCTGTAAAAGTTCTGGAGCTCTGTCCAACGGGACTGGCGATCGAGCTGTCCCAGATGCCGGGAGATTTTTTGATAGCACTCCCGCGCATAAAGCTCCATGTACTTCAACGTGCCGCTGTATCGATAGAACTCCTCCCGTGCGGTGTGCGCCGACACGTTGTAATGGGACGACTGCCGCACGTGGCCGAATACCACGCGGCTTGCCAGATCCTCGCGGACCCACTGCGTCGCTGGACAATTCCGATCGTCGATCGGTACGCCCTCGGAAGCGCTGAACGCTTCCCGGAAATCCGTTTCGCCGCACTGAAGCACCGTCAGCGCTACCATGTCGGAAAAAATTTCGCGGGAAATGGAAAACATCTCGTCGATGACCTCCCCGCAGTCCCCGGTGCGAAGCAGGTCTTTCCAGTTCCTTTGCATGGTTCTCTGGATATGCGTGAGAAACCGCATTTGCCGCACATAACTGTCCGGCTTTTGCAGTAGCTCCTCCTCCAGCGCCCTTGGCACGCGCAGAACCAGAGAATCCCCGCGGCTGGACTGCTCCACCAGCCAGAACTGACATTCCCTCGACAGCTGATGGATGCAGGCGTTCGCGTAGGGCTCCGAATCGTGAAACGACTCCACGTTTTGCCGCAGATACTGCAGCAGAGACCTGTACAGCTCGTCGTACCACCGCTTGCAGACCTCGTATCTCTCTGGCCGGGCTTTCCGCCAGAGCTCCTGCGGGAGAAGCCGCTCCGCCGTGTAGTACGCCGTCAGCTTGGCAAACAGCTCCAGTCTCGTCCTCCGGCAACGCAGGGCTTTGCCGACGTAATGAGCAATCTCGTGGGAAAGGATCACTGTCAGCTCCTGCGGATGGAAGAGCAGCCTCGTCGAGACCCTGATTGCAATCAGCCGGTCCTGATTATCCGGGTTAAATTCTATGGCATGCGTCATCGGCTTCGACTCCATCACCGGCGTCAGGATACACTCATACCGCTGGGCGGAGTCGTTGAGCAACGAGATCAGGCACCGCGACAGCCACAAAAACAGCAACGTCAGCTTGGCCGGGATCGAAAAGGCGGTGCCGCTGTACCCTGGAATCATGAGGAAATTCTGGTCGGTGTGGATGGTGTGATAAATCACCATGTTGGCGTACTCCAAGAACTGGCACAGGGAATCCTTGATGTTTTCCCTGTGCTGCCCGCCGCCCGAGTCGTTCAGCGCATCGGTGAACTGCTGTTCCAGCATGAGGAAGGCCGGAATCAGTGCAAGGAAAATGTTTTCCGACGGCCTGAACTGCTCATACTGGGACATTGTGTTGAGGGTCTGGAACATCGCCTGATAATAAGCGCACAAACTTTCGTCTTGTTCTTGCTGCGCGGCGGTCAGCTTCTCCGCGCAGTTCTCCAGCAGCTGCCTGCACCTGAGATTCAGCATGGTATCATGCCCCGGGACGGGCGGTTTTTGCGGCGGGATCTCCAGCAGACTCTGCTCATCAAATAGCAGCGAGGTAGAAATATTATAAACGTGCCTGCCGTAGATCGGGTTCTGATGCGTCC
>CAMTZV010000363.1 GCA_947086625.1 uncultured bacterium
ACCGATCATTCCCCATGCAGGGCCTAACTCCGCCCATTTCTCCCAGAAGGCCGCAACGCTTTTGTGCCGCTCCTCCGTACAGGAGAGATCCGTCTCCAGAATGCCGCGCACCAGCTCCGGATCCGTGCCGTCCACGACGAGCATAATGCCCTTTTTCAAAAATACATCCTCAATATCCGCCGCCGCCTCCTCGAGCGCGAGCAGACCTTCCTTTCTCGCCACATTGGAGAGATTGATGATGTTCGTAATCATCTCCGCCGGATTGTAGCCCGGCTCCTTCATTGCAAGCGTAATACCCTTGAATCCGGTCCCCAGAAAGGAGAGCTTGTGAGCCGCGATAACACCCGCAACCGAACCACCGATCGTGATGATAATCGACGGAACGTCGACAAAGTTCTTCAACAGCAGAAAGCCGCCGTCACCCGTGACGATACCGAAAATAACCATCGCAAAGCCTAAAATCAGACCAATCAAAGACGCTAAATCCAAAATCCTCTCACCTACCCCTAATCTTCATTTTCCTGTATCCTATCCCGTACTTATTCTGACTTATGTAAAAATAAAAGGAACAGCTTGATACCCCTGATACAAAGTTTAACCGATTTGACAATTTTTGTCCACTTTTAATTTTTAACAATAAAAAGTTGCGGTAACAGCTCAGCCGTCGTCCAGAAAACTGCTACAAGCTGCGCACGTGCTTTCCGCCGCACACACATCAGCACGGAAAACAACATGGAAAAAATCGGTAGTGATTAAGTCGAAAAACCTCTTAACCGTACCGATTATACCACATCTTGGGGAAGGATGTAAACCCATTCCCCAAGATTTATTATATTTTGTGTAACAGTTCAGCCATCGACTGTAAGATGGGCGAATCATGCTTGCATGAATGAGCACGTCTCACAGTCGATGAGCGGAGCGCCAGGTTTGAGCAGAGTTAGCTGCGTCAGCAGCGGGAAAGCGACGAAGTCGCCTCTGCGAATGGCGCGGGCTGAACTGTTACGTAACAGCAGCCATCGTCAGGGAAATGGCGCACGCTGAACTATTATTCATTAACGTTTCAGATTGATCAGCTCCTCGAGCATGGAATCCGACGTCGTGATAATGCGGGAGTTCGCCTGGAAGCCTCTCTGCGTCGTAATCATCGACGTAAATTCCGCCGCAAGGTCGACATTTGACATCTCAAGCTCGCCGGATGTAATCGAGCTGCCGTCCGCGTCGATCTCAACGCCGATACCGTCAAAATCGCCGGAGTTCAGCGTTGTGCGGTAGCAGTTGTCGCCGGTGGCCTCAAGGCCGGAGGCGTTCGCGAACTGCGCGACCGCAATCTGCCCTAAGAGCACGGTGTTGCCGTTGCTGTAGGAGGCGAAGATCTTTCCGGACTGGTCGACGGAGAGGCCCGTCATCGCGCCGAGCTTCTTGCCCTTGCCGATCGCACCCGCGTCGCCGCCGCTCATCGCCGCCGTGTTCGTGCCGCCGTTGTTGAAGTTGAGCAGCGTGGAGAAATCGATCTTCACATCCTGGAACGCGTCGTAGCCCGCTGCCGTCAGCACAGACATGTTGAGCGTCTGGGAGAGGTTGTTTCCGCCGCCGACGCTTGAAAGCGTACCCTCAACCGTGTCAAACTGCAGGGTAAAGCCGTCTCCTGTCGGCGTATTGATCGTATAGTTGCCGCCGAAAACATTGTAGCGGATCTCCATATCGCTCGGGATCTCCTCGGTAAAGATCGGCCCGGTCTCCTTCGTGGCAGTCGCCAGATCCTGTCCGACGATCGTCGTGTAGGAGTAATCGCGAAGCAGCTCCTCCACGCCGGCAAACTTTCTCGGAACCTCCAGCTCTGTCGCGTCCTCCAAAGCCACCATGCTCTCAAAATTGATCACCTTTCCAGCAGAGTCCGTCAGATTGATCGCCTGTCCGTCTACATAGGTGGGCCAATAGTAGAGCACACCACCCGCCGTATAGGGAGGATCCGTCAGATTTAACGCTGTCTTGATATCGTCGATGTTAAAGCGGTATCCGGTAATCCCGTCGTCACTCGTGACGACCGTGCCGAGAGATGTATAATCCTCCAGCGTCTGTGTCTGCATCATATCCTTAAACGGGCAGGTATTTGTCTGATCCGGCTCAAACTGGGTCGCGCCCATCTTTCCACTTACAAACTCCCATTTTACGCCGGACTGACGGTATGCTGTCCCGTTTACGGTCTCCTGTGCGCCGTCAGCTACCGGGGTCGGTGTCCCCTTTGCTACGATCGTCCCGGCCGAATCCTCTACGTAGACGTCTGCATTGGTCATCGTAGGATTCAAATTCCCACCCTTACCCGAGAGCACTGCAAGCACATTCCCGTATACAAGTGTAGTTGTGGTAAACTTCACGCGGTAGCCGTCCGGCAGCGCCCGCTCTCCTGTCAGCCCGAGCTGTGCGTTGACATCTGCCGCATCAAAGTAATAGGTGTAGGTCGGATCCGTATTCTGCCCAGCCGCGGCCGCCTTATTCGCGGCGTTCGTCTGGATCGCACGCTGGATGTCGGTCTTGCTCTTTCCGGTCGCGAACGTATAGTTCTTCGTGACGTCGGTACACGTCCCCTGCCCGTTTCCGGCCGCCGGCCCGAAAAGGGATGACAGCGAGACATTCGACGTCAGAATCGAATTACCCTTCTCGTCGATGATATCCGTCAGGTTGACCGCATACTTTCCGCCTTTGACATCCTGCGCCTGAATCGAAAACTTGGCGGTGTAGGGGTAGCCCAGATTATCGTAGATGAGCAGGTTCATAACCGTTCCGGTGGGGGACGTCACCTGCGTATTTTTGTTGTCGACAACGCCCGTGCAGCGCGCCTGCGTCGTCGCCTCCGGCTCGGACGTCTGGTTTTCCGGCGACATGACCTTCAGCGTCGTCACGGTGTCCTTGCGGATCGTCTGGGTTGCCTCGTCGACACCCCAGCCCATGACCGTGTATCCGGTGGACTTCATGCACAAGTTGCCCGCCCCGTCCACATAGAAGGAACCGGCCTTCGTGAACACGTTCTCCGAGCCGTTGTTCACGATGAAAAAGCTGCTCGTGCTCTTGTCGGTGATCTTTAAGTCAAACGGTAACCCGGTCGTCTCCGATGCGCCCGCGCCTGTGATGTTCACAGCCGTGGAGCCGGTCGTAACGCCGAGACCGATCTGCTTCGCGTTGACACCGCCGGTGCCCGCCTCCGTATTTGCCCCGGATGCGCTCGAAAGCGTCTGATACATGATAGAGCTAAAGGTTACACTGGAAG
>CAMTZV010000364.1 GCA_947086625.1 uncultured bacterium
CGCATTTCCCGCTATTTAACGGTCGATGAAATGCTTCCGGCGGGCGGGCAGGGCATTCTGGCGGTGCAGGGACGGGCCGGGGAGGACTACAGCTATCTGGACGGTTACTTTGACGCGGAGGCGGAGGCGGCGGCGCGCGCGGAGCGGGCGTTTCTGCGGGAGCTGGATGCGGGCTGCGCGTCCCCGGTGGCGGCGTATGCCACGGTAAAGGACGGGGTTTTGACGCTGCGGGGCTTTTGTGATACATATAATGGCAGATACGAGCGGGAGAGCGCGACCGGGAGCACGGATGACGCAGAGCAGATCGGCATCGGCCTTGCGCGGTATATGAGGGATGGGCTATGACGGAAGGACAAAAAGAAAATATGCAGATGCATAAAAAAACAGAGAGCCGCGGAAAGGTGTGGCTTGTGGGCGCGGGTCCGTCTGACCCGGGGCTGATGACGCAGAAGGGCTGCGCGGTGCTCGCACAGGCGGACGTGGTCGTCTATGACGCGCTTGTGGGCGTGTCCATTCTGCCGATGATCCCGGAGGAGGCGGAACGCATTTACGTCGGAAAGCGCAGCGGCCGCCATGCGATGACACAGGAGGAGATCAACCGCCTGCTTCTTGAAAAGGCGCGGGAGGGAAAGCGCGTCGTGCGCTTAAAGGGCGGCGATCCGTTTGTATTCGGGCGGGGCGGCGAGGAGCTGGAGCTGCTCGTACAGGAGGGCATTCCCTTCGAGGTCGTTCCGGGCGTCACGAGCGCAGTCGGCGTGCCCGCCTATTGCGGCATTCCCGTGACGCACCGGGGGGCTGCGGGCTCCTTTTATGTCGTGACCGGACACAGGAAAGGAGACGAGCCGCTTACGCTGCCCTTTGATGCGCTTGCGGCGCTTGGGGGCACGCTCGTTTTTCTCATGGGAGTCGCGGCGCTGCCAGAGCTTATGCGCGGGCTGTGTGCGGCCGGGATGGATGCGGATACGCCGGCGGCCGTGCTCTCCTGCGGGACGACGGGCAGACAGCGGCGGCTCATCGCCACGGTCGGCACGCTGGAGGAGCGGGTGAGATCAGAGCCTGTCGCTGCGCCCGCAGTGATCCTCGTCGGCTCCGTGGCATCGCTCGGAAATCGCTTCGGCTGGTATGAACAGCTCCCGCTTTTCGGCAGGCGCTACGTCACGACGCGCCCGGCAGAACGCAGTGGGGTGCTTGCGCGCCGTCTGCGGGAGCAGGGCGCGGAGGTGATCGAGCTTCCGGCGATCCGTATCCGGCCCATTGCACAAAATCCGGCGCTCGCGGAAGCGCTTTCAGATATCGGCTCCTATGGCTGTATCGCGTTTACGTCCCCGGCGGGCGTGCGCATCTTTTTTGAAGCGCTGCGCGCGGCGGGGAAGGATGCGCGGTCTCTTGGCGGTGCATGTCTGGCGGTGATCGGCGCAGGGACAAAAGAGGCGCTTGCGGCGCAGGGGCTTTTGGCAGATCTGATGCCGGACGTCTACAGCGGGGAAGCGCTGGGGGCGCTGCTCGGGAAACGGCTGGAAAACGGGACGCGCGTGCTCATCCCACGCTCGGACATCGGAAATCCCGCGCTTGTGCGGGTCATGGAGGAGACGGCACGGGCACAGGGACGCAGCCTTTTTGTTGTCGATCTGCCCGTCTATGAGACGCTTTATGAGAAAAACGGGCTTGTGGACGTGGCGGGTCTTTTGCGGGCGGGAGAGCTGGACGGTGTCTTTTTCACAAGCGCGTCCACGGTCAGGGGCTTTTTCGCGGCGAACCCGGACGTGGAGGCGACGGACGTGACGGCGTTTTGCATCGGGGAGATGACGGCGGAGGCGGCGCGCGCGGCAGGTGTTATGCAGGTGCATACCTCACGTGAGGCTTCGATTGACGGGCTGGCAGCGCTTGCAATGGAGGAGCGCGCAGCGGGCGGCCGGTGATAAAGCGCCGGGAAGGGAGGAGTTTGCGTCATGGAAAGGGAATCGGATGCCGGAAACGGGCAGATCTTAACGCTGGCGCTGGATGTGGGCGAGCAGCTTTTGGAGTGCGGCGGTGAGGTCAGCCGCGTGGAGGATACGATACGAAGGATCTGTGCGGGGTACGGTGCAAGGCGCACGGACGTCTTTGCGATCACGTCAAGTATTGTGGTGACGATGCACCGCGGTGAGAAAAGCGTTACACAGACGCGCCGGATCACCGCAAGCGGGACGGATTTTGGCCGGATGGAGGCGCTAAACGCCCTCTCGCGGCGCATCTGTGAGGAAAAGCCGTCGATTGGCGCGGCCAGACAGGCACTTCTTGATATCTCCCGGGACGGGCAGGGGGCTTTGCCGGGGCTTTTTGGCTATGTGCTCGCGTCGGGCGCGTTTGCCTGCTTTTTCGGCGGAAGCGTGCGGGACGGGCTTGGCGCGGCGCTCTGCGGCGTTCTCATTTTTTATATGGATCGAAGGGTGCGCCATATCTGGGACAGCCGTCTGCTCTATGCGATGCTCTGCTCGTTTCTGGCGGGTGTGTGCGCGCTGCTCTTTCGACGGGTGGGGCTGTGCGATCACGCGGACAAGGTGATGATCGGCGACATTATGCTGCTCATCCCGGGCATTGCGCTTACAAACGCGCTGCGCGATTTGTTTATGGGGGATACGATCTCGGGCCTGCTGCGGCTGCTGGAGGCGCTGCTGCAGGCTGCCGCGATCGCGTGCGGCTTTGCGCTTGCGATGTATCTGGGAGGGATCACAGGATGACAGAATATGTGGTGCAGATTTTGACGGCGTGCCTTGGCTCGCTCGGGTTTGCGCTGATCTTTCGGATCGAGAAGAAGAAGCTTCCGGTTGCGGCATTGAGCGGCGCTCTGACGTGGGGGCTGTATCTGCTCTGCGGACATTTTACGGACCGGATTTTTCTGGCGAATCTGATCGCGTCGTTTTTTGCGGCGGCGTTCGCCGAGTTTCTGGCGCATTTGTTCAAAGCGCCGGCGACAATTTTTATGATAAGCGCGGTCATCCCGCTCGTCCCGGGCGGCACGCTCTACTACACGATGAGCGCGATCGTGGAAAACCGGCAGGCGGATATCGTGCGCTACGGCGTCCTCACCGGGATGACGGCGGGGGCGCTCGCCTTCGGGCTGCTGCTGTTTACGGGCGTTTATCATTTCTGTTCACGCCTCAGGAGCGCGCCCTGGCTGCGCAATCCGTGAGTAAATCGTAACCGTTTGACGTTTGGGGCGCAAAGGGCTACAATAGGAAGGAAAATAGGAAGGAAAATAGGAAGGAAAATAGG
>CAMTZV010000365.1 GCA_947086625.1 uncultured bacterium
CACCATAAACTGCTTTTCATTTCCCTGATGCGTATAGATATTTTCCTTGTAGGATTTGATTTTTCCGCTCAGATTATGAAAGACGAAAAAAGCGCATGCGTCCTGATAGACCTTTCCGTTGCAGGCGATCGACGCCGAATTGCTGGTGCCCCCTGCGAGGTCATATCCCAGACGGCAGAGGTAGTTGGATAATGTTGTGACGGCGCGGACGTCCGCTCCGGTCGAACAGATATCAAAGCATGCGGTTTTTCCCGGTTCGCCGCCTACTGCTTTTATGGCATTCTCAAGGCGTCTGATATATTTGATGGGCATAACGGATGCATGCTCAAGAACATCTGCCACAACCTTAACATTTTCTTTCATCGCAATGATGGTAATGCCTTCTTCAAAGGTTTTTCGTTCCACATAGGTCTGCCCGACTCCGCCGATCGAAGCGACGCCGGGGAAGATTTTTTCTATTTCACTGGCCGCGTGTGCAAGCATCTCTTCTTTTGCAACAGAAAAAAACAGCGCCGCGGGAGCCGTAATAAATTTTAATGCTTCTGCTACATCCCCTTTCGCACTGCTGCCATATGAAAACCTCATAATTTGTGTCCTCCATTTTTTCATAGTTGTTATCATATATCTGTCAGTATCTATTTGCCGGACAGACGGATATCATGATACCATAAAAAAAGCTTTTTTCCTACTGCTTTTTTTGGAAAATTTTTATTTATACAGATTTATGGATTTGTAAAAATCGAACAAATACAATTTGAATCCTCATTATGGAAGTGCTAAAATAAGTACATGATGGTGGGGCAAACCTGCCATGGCAGGGTGTTTTTCTAACAAATCATAATGGTGGAGGTATTTTGCAATGAAAAAATTTATCAACAGCGTGGAGACCGTCGAGGACGAGATGATTCAGGGCCTTGTGAAAGCGTATCCGAAGTATTTAAAGAAGATTGACGGGCATAATGTCATTGTGCGTGCCAATAAAAAAGAGGGCAAGGTTGCCCTGATCAGCGGCGGCGGCAGCGGACATGAGCCGGCACATGCGGGTTATGTCGGAGAAGGCATGCTCGACGCGGCAGTGGCAGGCGCCGTTTATACCTCGCCCGCGTCCGATGCGATCCTGGAGGGCATCAAGGCGATCGCCACCGACAAGGGCGTTCTGATGGTCATCAAGAACTACACCGGCGACGTGATGAACTTCGAGATGGCTGCGGAGATGGCTGAGATGGAGGGCATCAAGGTAAAACAGGTTGTTGTCAACGACGACGTGGCGGTAAAGGACAGCTTATACACGGTAGGACGCCGCGGCGTGGCCGGAACCGTTTTTGTACACAAGATCGCAGGCGCGATGGCGGAGACAGGCGCGGATCTCGACGAGGTTCAGGCAGTTGCACAGAAGGTCATCGACAACGTGCGCACGATGGGTGCCGCTTCGCTTCCGAGCACGATCCCCGCAAGCGGCAAGCCGGGCTTTGAGCTGGCAGAGGACGAGATGGAGGTTGGCATCGGTATCCACGGCGAGCCGGGCACGCACCGCGAGAAGATGATGACGGCGAACGAGATCACCGACCATATCCTCGAGAAGATTCTGGCGGATATCGACTACAGCGGCAGCGAGGTTGCAGTGATGGTCAACGGCTCCGGCTCTACGCCTCTGATGGAGCTTTACATCATCAACAACCGCGTGGCTGACGTTCTGGCAGAGAAAGGCATCAAGGTTGTGGACACCTATGTCGGCGAGTATATGACCTCCATCGACATGGCAGGCTTCTCAATCTCTGTTTTGAAGCTGGATGACCAGCTCAAGGAGCTGCTGGCTGCAAAGGCTGACACGCCCGCAATTAAGGCATAATAGGAGTAACCGAAAAATGACAGATCAGAAAAAGGTAATAGAGATCTTAATGAGCATGGGAAAGGTAATGGAGGAAAACAAGGAGTTTCTGACAGACCTTGACAATACAATCGGCGACGGCGACCACGGGATCAACATGGCGCGCGGCTTTGCCGAGGTGGAAAAGCAGACGGAGGCGCTCGCGTCGAAGGATATCGGAAATATTTTAAAGAGCGTTGGTATGACGCTCGTATCCAAGGTCGGCGGCAGCTCCGGCCCGCTCTACGGCACCGCTTTTATGAAAGCGGGCATGACGATCGGCGCGAAGAACGAGATCGGCATGGACGATTTTTTAAGCGGGCTTGAGGTCGGCATCGAGGGCGTGAAGGCGCGCGGAAAATCGACGACCGGCGAGAAGACGATGTTAGACGCCATGGTTCCGGCGCTCGAGGCGATGAAGGCAAAGCAGGCGGAGGGCGCGGACGTCAAGGCGGTGCTCGAAGCCGGTGTTGCTGCGGCGGAAGCGGGCGTGGAGGCGACCAAGCCGATGGTGGCGACAAAAGGGCGCGCGAGCTATCTCGGCGAGCGCAGCATAGGCCATCAGGATCCCGGTGCGACATCCTTTACGTTCCTGCTGAAGGAAATTTGCAATGCGTTTTAGAGGAGGAAGGCAAATGCGAAGCATTTCTAAAGATGCCTTCCGACGACATGGCAGGTGACGCGAAGCGGCGCGTGCCGTTACCTTATGAAAGGGGCAGATATGGTAGGAATCGTAATTGTCTCCCACAGTGAAAAGCTGGCAGAGAGTATCGTTGACCTGACAAAGATGATGGCGGACGGCGCGCGCATTGTGGCGGCCGGGGGCCTGGAGGACGGGAGCTTTGGAACGAGCTACGAGCGGATCAAGGCAGCGATCGACGCGGTGTATTCCGACGAGGGCGTGATCATTCTCATGGATATGGGAAGCGCGGTCATGACGACGGAGATGGTGCTCGAGGAGTATGAGGAGGGCAGCAAAATTCGCATGGTCGATGCGCCGATCGTGGAGAGCGCGGTAGCGGCAAGCGTGAGCGCACTCTGCGGCAACAGCTTGGAGGAGATCATTGCAGAGATCGAGGAGACGAAGCACGCTCCGAAGTTTTAGAGAATTTGATGTGTAATTTGATTTGATGTGTATAAGAAGGGCTGTATCGCGGCGATGCAGCCCTTTTTCTGATATTTTTTCCGGCATTGCCGAAATTAGATTACTTTTCACGCCCGAGCCACGCACTTGCTATTGATTTTTGCCGTCTGAATTGTTATACTATGTTCAATGACAGAAAATGATTGGAGAGAATATTCTGTCGCAAACCAGATGAATATTTGAGGGAAGATCAACATAAGTCTGCCGGGCCTATGTGTTCTTTCCTTTTGTTTTTTTTATG
>CAMTZV010000366.1 GCA_947086625.1 uncultured bacterium
GCCGGAAGCAGCGGAACGTATGCGCTGCGCTTAAACGACAGTCTGGAAACGGTTGTATTTGCGGACGACGGGAGCGTTGTGCGAAGGCTGCTCGCTGCGGGAAACTATGTTGTGGAGGCAAGACGGGAGCCGTTTCGCTTCCGGGGAGAGGTGACGATCCGGGAGGCACAGCGCATCTATCTGGATGATTTGACACTGTATGTAGACGCCTCGGCGGGCGAGATCCATATCCGGGACGGGGAGACGGCTGTCGGGGACGATGCGATCAAAACAGATGCGGAAATCTGCATTACTCAAAGCGGTGAGACGTCAAACGCAGTATACGTGGAAAAGAAGACCGCGTCAATCATTTTAGACGGTGTCAGCCCCGACCTGCAGATCTATCTGCCGGACGACTTTGAGGGGATCGTCCGCGACGCGGCAAACCGGCCGATTCAGGTCGTGAAGGTTCAGACCGGCTTTTCCTCCAGGGAGCTCTCCCTTTATCTGGACGGGAAATACTATGTGCTCATGACGAACGAAAAGGGAAACCTGTCGATTCTCACGGGAAGAGGCATGCACCGGTTCGGCCTGAATGTCGACGGGATGGAGTATCGGTGCAGGGATGCCGTATCCATTTCAAGCACGGAACATACGGTACGCTTTTCGGACATGCTGCTCGTGTGGGATGTGGCGCTTGGCAGCATAGAGATCACGGCTACAGGCTTTGTGGCCGGAGCGTGCTCGGGCAGTTATACGGGCGAATACCTCCTCGTGCAAAGCAGTGCCCCGGTTTCAGAATGCGGGATGGTGTCCGTAAATCGGGACGACGCCGTTGTGACGCTTTCGGATGAGGTGGACGCGCTGTTGCAGATGAAGCTATCGGACGGTTTTCACGGCAGCGTTCAAAAGGAGGATACGCCGCTGTATCCGCTTGTCGTGGCGACGGGCTGTACAGGGAGTGCGTTGAAGGTCAGCCTCGACGGGCATGAAGGCATGCTGATGCCGGACGCGGACGGAAGGCTGTATCTGATTGCCGCACAGGGAACACATGCGCTTACGGTATCTTCCGGTCAGGAGACGGCGCTTCTTACCGTGGCGGTTTCTCCGGGCGGCACGGCGGTCTCGCTCGAAGATCTGCTCGCCCTGACGATTCCCGGCCTGTCGAAAAACGCCGTTGTCACAGTGTCTGTCGGGGATGCAAACGCGCAGGTCGGGACAGATGAGGATGGAGCGTGCCGGATACGGGTGGATCCCTCGATACAGGAGATCATCGTGACGGATGCAGGAAAAACCTTCCGCTATCCGATCGTGGACGGCGTACCCGGCGAGCCGCAGCCGTATGAACCGCAGACGCCGGGTACGAGCGGTACGGGGAATGGCAGCGGTACGGGCGGAAACGGCAGCACAGGGAGCGGCAGCGGTACGAACGGCTCCGGTGATACGGGCGGCTCCGGCGGCGCGGGCGGCTCCGGTTCCGGCGCAGCCGGAGGGGCAAATGACCCGAGCGGCGCAAAAAAGCCGGGCGATAAGGATCATGCAGACACTCTGGACGGCTTTGGCGGCCGCAATGCAGGCGATCTGAAAAGCAGTCTGAGGCATAATATCAAACGCGCGCCGGGTGGCAGTGCAGACGGCACAAAGAATGCGGCAAAAAAGCCGAAGATCAGCGTGACATCGTCGCTGAAAGGGGTGCGTCTGGTCGCGGCCGGAATCAAAAATTCGTACCAGCTATACAGCAAGCATAAGGTACGTCTGACCGTGCAGCGCGAAGCGGACACCGAATATTTCTACAAAATCGTCAGACAGGGACAGCATAACCGCACGGTGGCGTGGAAAAGGCTGAAAGGAGAGCGGCTTTTCGTCAGAAGCGCTGCGCGCGGGCAGCGCGTGTTTCTAAAAGCGGTAAATGCGGCGGGCACTACGGTAAAAAAGACGACCGGATTTGTGGTCGACACGAAAAAGCCGACAGTCACAGGCGTAAAAAACGCGGCAGTCTACAAGCGCACACGCATGGTCGTCGTCAGCGACAGCGGCGGCATTGCCACAGTAAAACTGAACGGAAAAAAGATGCCGGCGCGCTTCGTCATCACAAAGAGCGGTATTTACCGGCTGGTCGTCACAGACCGGGCAGGGAATAAAAAGCAGGTGTTCTTTGCGGTGGTGTGATATCATATCGTGTGACATCCGCTCAGAGCCAGGCTTGAAAATCCTTCGGATTTCCGGTCCGTGGCTCTGAACGGATGCACATAGTTTGTCTGAAAACGCATAAATTGTTGTAAAAGAGAACGAGGAGATCATAGATGGATATGGACCGGATTGATGCGAGAAAGGAGTATGTCAGGCGCGCACGGGCTTCCTTTGACGATCAGGAGGACTGGACACATCCTGCGCCGGAGAACGAGGAGCCTGCGCTTGGTGCGACGCTTGGCCTGCGGCTTGTGCTTGGCCTGTTGTTTTTTCTGCTCTTTGTGCTGGCCGACGTGACGAATCACAGAATACTCGATCATTCTACAAAGGAGATTGCGGCACAGATTGCCGAAAAAGATAGTTACACAAATATCGAGAAATATGTTATGATGCTATTTGCAGAAAATAATTGAGTGTAACGGAGGTACTTATGAGCAGACGAGCACTGTCTGATGAGATATTGCTGACAATCGATCAGCCGGCGCGCTATATTGGCTGCGAGCTGAACATGGTGAAAAAGGACCCGAAAACAGTGGATATTCGCTTTGCCATGTGTTTTCCCGATGTGTATGAGATCGGTATGTCACATCTCGGCATTCAGATCTTATATGATATGTTCAACCGGAGGCAGGACGTGTACTGTGAGCGGGTCTATTCCCCATGGCCGGATCTGCACCGCATCTTAAAGGAGCAGGACATCCCGCTGTTTGCGCTGGAGAGCCAGCAGCCGGTGAAGGATTTTGATTTTCTTGGCATCACGCTGCAGTATGAAATGTGCTATACCAATATCCTGCAGATCTTAGATTTGTCACACATTCCGCTTCATGCCGGCGAACGGGACGAGGAAGACCCTCTTGTGATCGGAGGCGGTCCGTGTGCGTACAACCCGGAGCCAATCGCGGAGTTTTTCGACCTCTTTTACATCGGTGAGGGGGAGACCAGCTACGACGCGCTGTTTGATCTGTATCTTAAGTGCAGGCGGGAGGGAAGCGGCCGCGCAGCATTTTTGCGGCAGGCGGCGCACATTCCGGGGATCTATGTACCCTCTCTGTATGAGGTATGCTATCATGCAGACGGTACAA
>CAMTZV010000367.1 GCA_947086625.1 uncultured bacterium
CCGCCGTGCAGGAAAAGATCGTGCGGATCGACAATTTTGACGGCCCGGGTGTCAATGAGAGCTTTCAGGAAAGATATGCACACGGCTACGCGCGGCTGGCGGGCAGGCTGCAAAATTTTTATCCGCAGGATTCGGTGATCGGGCTGCTCCTAAACGACAACCCGGGCAGCATTTATTATGTGGAAAGCAGCAGGGCGGCCGGAATTCTGCATGAGCACGACCCGTACCGCTGGCAGTTTGACGGGGACGGACATTTTCGATATACGAGACAGAGCGAGTGGTCGAAGGTGATCGACGGGATGCTGGATGTGACCGTAAGCGCGCTCTCGCAGAAGGAGCGCGCGGCGCTTGTGGGCGTTCTGGTTAAGGCAGGCGTGCCCGCGGCCATCGCGGAGGGCACGTGGAAAAAGAAGCCTGAGGGTCTGTGAGTGCCGACTGCGGCGGAAAGTTTTCTGCGGCAAAGCCGGCATTACTGCCGGCTTTTTTCATATGCCTCGCGGCAGGCCTTTGCCAGCTGGTCGCCGCAGGAGGTGGGCTTGAAGCCGCAGCGGATCCCTCCGATGCGCTGCTCGATCTCGTCGATGGTCATGCCCTCTACGAGCGCGGGGATCGCTTTGAGGTTGCCGTTGCAGCCGCCGGTAAATTTCACGTTGTGGACGGTGTCGCCCTCCAGCTCAAGCTCGATCTGCGTCGAACAGGTGCCTTTCGTCTTATATATGTAGCTCATAGAAATGCTCCTTTCCGGAAATGATAGATTGAAATTATTGTAACGGTCCGGGCGTATAAAGTCAAGATTCATCGTTACTATTTACGGCTCGGGAGCCGCTCATCGTAACGATTAATAAAATGTTCATAAAACCTTCACAGACCTGCTACTTGTGGAAATCGGGGAATCGTGTTAAAATGAAACAGATAATGTGCAAATTGATGAACATTGAAAGCATTTAAAAAAGGTAACAGAGCTTACCGGATATAGTTAGGAGTATGATATGAGTCTCTTTGAAAAAATGTTTGGAACCCACAGTGAGCGTGAGATTAAGCGGATTACGCCGCTGGTTGATCAGATCGAGGCGCTGCGCCCGGCGATGCAGGCGCTTAGCGACGAGGAGATGGCGGCAAAGACGAAGGAGTTTAAGGAGCGCTTTGCGCAGGGCGCGACGCTGGACGATCTTTTAGTGGAGGCGTATGCGCTCGTGCGTGAGGCGGCGGTGCGCGTGCTCGGAATGGAGCATTACCGCGTGCAGCTCATCGGAGGGATCGTGCTCCATCAGGGGCGTATCGCGGAGATGCGTACCGGTGAGGGAAAAACGCTCGTTGCGACGCTGCCCGCATACCTCAACGCGCTGACGGGCCAGGGTGTGCACATCGTGACGGTCAACGACTATCTGGCAAAGCGCGATGCCGACGAGATGGGGCAAATCCACGAATTTCTGGGCTTAAAGGTCGGCTGTGTTTTAAACAGCATGGACAACGACGAGCGCCGCGAGCAGTACAACTGCGATATTACCTACGTCACGAACAATGAGCTGGGCTTCGACTATCTGCGTGACAATATGGTCATCTACAAGGAGCAGCTCGTGCAGCGCGGCCTGCACTACGTGATTATCGACGAGGTTGACTCGGTGCTCATCGATGAGGCGCGCACACCGCTTATCATTTCCGGACAGAGCGGCAAATCGACGCGGCTCTACGAGGCGTGTGATATTCTGGCGCGCCAGATGCAGCGCGGCGAGGCGAGCGGTGAGTTCAACAAGATGGACGCGATCATGGGCGTTGAGATCGAGGAGAGCGGGGACTTCATCGTCAACGAGAAGGACAAGGTCGTCAACCTGACCGCGGACGGCGTGGCGAAGGTCGAGCAGTTTTTCAAGATCGAGAACCTTGCGGACGCGGAAAACCTGGAAATCCAGCACAACATTATTCTGGCGCTGCGCGCCCACAACCTGATGTTCCGCGACAAGGATTACGTGGTCAAGGACGACGAGGTGCTCATCGTGGATGAGTTTACCGGGCGCATCATGCCGGGCCGCCGCTATTCCGACGGCCTGCATCAGGCGATCGAGGCGAAGGAGCATGTGAAGGTGAAACGCGAGAGCCGGACGCTCGCGACGATCACGTTCCAGAATTTCTTTAACAAATTTGAAAAGAAGGCGGGTATGACCGGTACGGCGCTCACGGAGGAAAAGGAGTTCCGCGATATTTACGGCATGGACGTTGTGGAGGTTCCCACGAACCGTCCGATGATCCGTGTGGACCATCAGGACGCCGTGTATAAGACGAAGAAAGAAAAATTCCATGCGGTCGTAGAGGATGTGAAGGCATCTCACGAGAAGGGACAGCCGGTGCTGGTGGGTACGATCACGATCGAGACATCGGAGCTGCTCTCGAAAATGCTGAACCGCGAGGGCATCCGGCATCAGGTGCTGAACGCAAAATTTCATGAGATGGAGGCGGAGATTATCTCCCATGCGGGCGAGCACGGCACGGTCACGATCGCGACGAACATGGCGGGACGCGGAACGGATATCAAGCTTGACCCGGAGTCGGTGGCGGCCGGGGGACTGAAGATCATCGGCACGGAGCGCCACGAGTCGCGCCGTATCGACAATCAGCTGCGCGGGCGTTCCGGTCGTCAGGGAGACCCCGGCGAGTCCAAATTTTACATTTCGCTGGAGGACGATCTGATGCGGTTGTTTGGCTCCGAGAAGCTTATGAGCATGTTTAATGCGCTGGGCGTGCCCGAGGGCGAGGAGATCCAGCACAAGATGCTCACGAACGCCATTGAGAAGGCGCAGATGAAGATTGAGAGCAACAACTTTGGTATCCGCAAAAACCTGCTGGATTACGATCAGGTCAACAACGATCAGCGCGAAATCATTTACGAGGAGCGCTTCCGTGTCTTAAACGGCGAGAGTATGCGGGACGCGATCTACAAGATGATGACGGACTTTGTGGAAAACGCGGTGGATACGTGCATCTCGGACGATGTGCCGCAGGAGGAGTGGAACATTACCGAGTTAAACCAGATCGTGAATCCGGTCATCCCGATGCAGCCGGTGAGCATGGACGAGGCAAAGGACTGCAAGAATACGAAGGAACTAAAGCACGTGTTAAAGGAGCGCGCAGTCAAGCTCTACGAGGCGAAGGAGGCGGAATTCCCGGAGGCGGAGGCTGTGCGGGAGCTCGAGCGCGTCGTACTCTTAAAGGCCATCGACCGCAAGTGGATGGCGCACATCGACGACATGGATCAG
>CAMTZV010000368.1 GCA_947086625.1 uncultured bacterium
TGCACGATCGCAAGGCTTTTTTTGCGCTTGCAGGTCGTGATATCCTCGATGATGCGGTAACGCATACAGAGCGCATCAAGAATAATCTCGTCGCACATTTCCAGGTTTTCACGTAAGTAATCTAATTTGCTCATACTGTATCCCTCTTGTCAAAAATGTATTGTACCGAACAGATACGATTATACAAAAACATGTGCGGGGAGACAAGTATTTTCTAATCCAAAAACCCGCGCCGTTCCAGCACCTTTAAGATATTGCGGCCCTCGTCGGTGCCCTCGATAATCCTTCGCGCGCGTTTGGAATCGCCGATGGAGTAGATTTCAACCGCCCCGTCGTCAAATTCCGCGTTCAGATCATCTAAGATCGGGTTGTTCGCGCTCATGCCAAGGCAGATGAAGCCGTAGTCGAACGGGATATCCTCGATCGAGCCGTCGGGATTTTTGACGGTAAAGGCATCCGCTTTGACCTCCTGCAGTGCCGTGCCGGGTCTTAGGTGCACGCCGTACTTTTTCATCATCGTGGAGGTGCCGACTTTGGTGATGGGATCAAGCCCGTTTCCGATCGCCGGAAGCATTTCCACGATGGAGACGTCCGCGCCTTTTGGCGCAAAATATTCCACCACGTCCAGACCGACCGCTCCGCCGCCGATGACGCACACCTTCTTGCCTGTGAGGTCTGCGGGGTAGGTCGGGAGGTCGTGGATCATCTTTATGATGGAGGCAACCTTGCCGCCCTCCTGATCGACATGCTCCTTTAAGCCCTTAATCGGCGGGAGCAGCGGGAGGGAGCCGGTCGCGTTCACGACGATGTCGGGGTTTAAGCTCCTGATAAACGCCATGTCCGCTTTTTTCCCGGTAAAGATAAACAGGTTCCGGAGCTTTTTTGCGCGCCGGATCTGATAGTTCGGGAAGTCGGCGAGACGCTTTTTGTCGGGAATTTTTGAGATCATGACGGAGAGGCCGCCAAGCTCATCCTTTTCCTCGATCAGAAACGTGGTGCAGCCCACCTCCGCGGCGGTGCAGGCGGCCTCTAACCCGGCAGTTCCGCCGCCGACGACAACGACGTTGCAGGGCTTCTTTACCCTGCGCTTTAAGTATTCGTCGCCCATGAGCGTGGACGGGTTTACGGTGCAGCGGATCGGGCGGTTGTTGCCGATGCGGTTTCCGGCGCAGCCGACGTTGCAGGAAATACATTTGCGGATATCCGCCGCGTCGCCGGAGGCCACCTTGTTCACCCAGTCAGGATCCGCGATCAGACCGCGGCCCATGCCGATCAGATCGGCGTCGCCCCTGGCGAGGATGTCGTTTGCCACCTCAGGGTCGCGGATGTTGCCCATTGTCATGACGGGCTTTTTGTATTTCTCCTTCACCGCCCTTGCCATGTAGGAACGCCAGCCGTCGGGGAGGCTGTTCATGTCGATCTGGTATTGCAGGGAGCCGTTTAAGCCCGCGGAGACGTCAAAGACGTCGACCTCCTCCTGGAAATACTGTAAGTATTCGAGACAGTCCTCTAACGTATTGCCGCCCTCCATAAATTCGTCGGCGCTGATGCGGCAGAAGATGGGGAAAAACGGGCCGACCTGTCTGCGGACCTCCGCGAGAATCAGCTTTGCGAGACGCGCGCGGTTTTCGGGGCTCCCGCCAAATTCATCCGTCCGCTTGTTCGTGAGCGGGGATAAAAACTGGCTGATCAGATAGGAGTGGCCGCAGTGGATCTCGACCGCGTCAAATCCGGCGATCTGTGCGCGCTTCGCGGCCTCGCCGTATTTTTTTACGATCGCGTGGATTTCGTCTGTTGTGAGCGGACGCGGGATTTCGCCTCCCTCCCTGGACGGAATATCGGAAGCGGATGCGGGCTGCATACCGGTGCGCGCGGACTGTGCCGAGGCACCGGCATGGTTGATCTGGATGCAGGCGCAGCCGCCCTGCTGATGAATCAGCTCCGTGAGCTTGAAAAAGCGGGGGAGATAGCTGTCGTGGTCGATGCGGATCTGGCTCGTTCCGTTGGAGCCGAGCGGATAATCGACGTTTGCGTTTTCAACGATGATAAGGCCGGTGCCGCCTCTGGCGCGCAGCTCATAGTAGTTGAGGTGCCATAAGCTCATCTGGCCGTCGGTCTCGCCGTAGTTCGTTCCCATCGGGGTCATGACGATGCGGTTGCGCACGGTCATCCTGCGGACGGTAAACGGCTCAAAAATCTTCGGATAATCCTTTTTCATGTAAAAACCCTCCATAACAAAAATAATCAAATCTGAGTTTGGTGATATGTGTCAGTATTTGTCTGCCGGACGGTTTCTTTCTGTTTGTGCTGTTTGTGGTGCTTTCATCATAAATCAAAACGGGCAAAAAGAAAAATAGTATTTATCCGCAAGATTGATAGCTTGAAGCTATTATTTTGCAAAATTTGATTGCTTTTTCATAAAATCCAGAAAACGCGTGATGGCGGGTATCTGGTAGTGGTTTTTGAGCCAGACCATAAACACCTGGTGCGAGAGCGACACGTCGGAGAGCTTCAGGATATGGACCTTTGACGGAGTCAGGCAGTCGGCCATCGCGGTGATCGCAATGCCGAAGTGCTCCGAGACGAGCGCCATGATAGCGTTCTCATCGGGACATTCGCACACGATGTCCGGGTGGATGTTTAAGCGGCGGTAGAGGTCGCGCGTGTAGCTGCCAAGCCCGGAAAAGCGGTTGTAGCCGATGACCGGGTAGTTGCACAGCTCCATGATGGAGATTTCGTCATACTGCGCCAGCGCATGGTCAGTCGGCACAATCATGACGATTTCCTGGCTTAAAATCGGAAAAAAATCGAGATCCGGCTCATAGTCCACAAAGGAGCAGAAGCCGACGTCGAGCTGCCCTTTTTTGATGCCGGCGATAATGCTGGACGTCTGGTCTTGATGAAAGCTGAACGTAACGCTTTTGTTCTCCTCAATGCCGAGGAAGGCGCGTGCCATATGCGGCATGTAGGAGTTGGCAAGCGGGAACACGTAGCCGATATCGATCCGCCCTCCGGCGCTCGAGAGCTGTTTCATCTTATAAATCGCGATCTGGCACTCGTCTAAAATGCGGTCCACATATTCGAGAAAGAGCCTGCCGCTCTTGGTCAGCGAGATGCCCCGGCCGGATTTTTCAAAGAGCAGGATGCCAAGCTCCTTTTCGAGCGCCGCGATGGAACGGCTCAGGGACGGCTGGGAAATGTAGAGCTCCTCCGCGGCGAGGTGGTAGTTTTCTGTCCGGGCGAT
>CAMTZV010000369.1 GCA_947086625.1 uncultured bacterium
GCAAATCGAGGAGGGCGAGGTATTTAACTACCGCTACTTCGAGGACGAGGACGGCACGCCCTCACTCGGCAATATCGAAAGCGACGAAGAATTTGAGCGGGTATCCGAGCGTTTTGACGAATTTTTAGACGAACAGGAATTTGATTCGCTTCCTTAAAACGACGCATCCCGTCACAGCTCACATGCTGCCGCAGCAGGATTTTGAAGCTCCGCTAAAAATCTTGAAGGGGCAGCTTCTTTATTGTAGCGCGTTTTGCTCCAGGAGAGAAACAGGCGTTCCCGCGCACGCGTCATCCCCACGTAAAAGAGCCTGCGCTCCTCCTCAATGTCCGCCTCAAGCACCGCCCTTTTGCCGGGAAGCTGCCCTTCGAGAAGCTGCGGCAGAAACACCGTGTCAAACTCTAATCCCTTTGCGCCGTGCAGCGTTAAGATCTGAACCCCCTCGCCGGCCTCCCCGCGCTTTTTTAATTCCTCCCTGACGCGCTTTCTGTACGCCTCAATGTGCGCCTGCCACTGCTCAAGCGTAGAAAACCCGGACGCCGACTGCTGCACTTCATCCAAAACCTCGATCAGCTCCTGCTCCTTCTGCCCGTGCGTGCGCGCATAGTCGATCACAAACTCCTCATAGCCGATGCCCTTTCGCACATAGTTCATCGCCGCAAACGGGCCCATATGCCGCATGGCCTCCAAATCCTCCGCCATCTGTGCGATGCGGCGCGCAATCCACGGCTGCTCCCCGTAGACGGCCTCCCAGCGGTCCAGATCCACCTGTGGCTCATCGAGCACATCGCGGCTTAAATAGCGCAGCGGACGGTTCATAATCTGCAAAAAATCGCTCCGCCTGCGCCCGCCTGCGCCAAGCCGCAGGTAGCACAGCAAATCTTTTGCTGCCCAATGATCATAGACGAGCGGCGCCGTCTCCCGCGCAAAAAACGGAATGCCCTGCGCCATGAGCTGTTCCATCAGATAACCCGGCTGCCGGTTCGTCCGGCCAAGCACCGCCATGTCCCGATACGGGACACCCGCTGCGGCCAGCTCGCGGATCTTTTCAATGATCGCCCGGTTTTCCTGAAACGCCGCCGGATATTCCCGGATCGAGACGATGCCTGCCTGCGGCCGCGCCGGTGTGATATGCTTCTCAAAGCGATTCTGATTATGCACAATCAAAGCCAGCGACGTCTGCACGATACGGGAAGCGCAGCGATAGTTTTCTTCCAGACAAAGCTGCTTTGCATCTGCATAATCCGACAAAAACCGCCGCATCAGCTCGGGTCTTGCGCCACGGAACCGGTAGATCGACTGGTCGTCGTCACCGACAAAAAACAGCTCGTCCTCCGGCGCCGCCAGCATTCGCAGGGTCTCATATTGCAGCGCGTTCATGTCCTGCGCCTCATCCACCAGTATGTAGCGAAATTTCTCCTGCCAGGCGCGCAGATGGTCGGCGCGCTGCGTCAAAAGCTCCCGCGTCAGCGTGAGCATATCGTCAAAATCGATCAGCCCGTTCGCCCGCAGCTTTTTGTCGTATGCGCGGTAAATGTCCTGAAACTGTCCGCTTCCGCAGCATTTCGCATAGTAGTGCTCGATCGCAAGCCCCTCGTTTTTGACCGCACTGATTTCCTCTAAAAGCCGCGCCGTCAGCTCCTGCCCTTCCTCCTCCTGAAGACGGTAGACGCTTAAAATTTCCCTCAGAAACGCATATTTCATCTCCCGCGAGATGATCTGGTCGCTGCGATAGTGGTAGGCGTGTTTTAATATGGAAAAAAAGACGGCGTGGAAGGTGCCGAACTGCACCGGAAGACGCTTCCCCTCCATCATGGACCGGAAGCGCAGACGCATCTCCTGCGCCGCTGCCCGCGTAAACGTGATCACCAGAATGTGCTCCGGCGGAACGCGGCGCGTCTCCACGAGATATCGGATGCGGGCGGTGATGACCGCGGTCTTTCCGGAGCCGGGGCCCGCCAGAACAAGCGCTGCCCCACCGGGAGCCGTGATCGCCCGCCGTTGGGATTCACTGAAATCGTATGACATGAAACTGCCTTTCTTTGTTGCATTCAGAATTTTTATAAGAACTGATCGATCGCCCGGTTTAGCTGTTCGACCGCCTCTTTGTCCCCGTTTTCCACCGCATCCACGATGCAGTGGGAAATGTGCTGCTTTAAAATCAGCTTTCCGGTGTTATTGATCGCGGCCTTTACCGCCGCGAGCTGAATCAGAACGTCCGCGCAGTCCTTTCCGTCCTCGACCATACGCCTGACGCTGTCAAGATGGCCGGTCGCCTTTGCCAGACGGTTGACGATCGCCCGAACCTCCTTCGGATCGTGGGTATGGCTGTGGCTGTGGGTCAGTGCCGTGCCGTCCTCCCGTATATGTGTGTGCATATCGCTCATCATTCCTCCTAAGACTGCGCCCGCTAAGCCTTCCTCTCAAGGTTGCGCCCGCTAAGCCTTCTTCACTATAACTCCCCGATGGACAGCCGGTCCACCGACTTGACGATGCCGCGGATTTCCTCCTCGTACTCCGGGTGCATCGCCATCAGCTCGTCGACCTTCGAGCGCTGCTCCTGTACAACGTTGGCATTGTACTGAATGCGCGCGCGCAGCTTCTGCCTGCGCACTAAAAGATTATGCTTCACCTCGGACATCTCGTTTCCGCTGATAAGCGCATACGGCTGATCCACCCACACCTTCGCGTCGTAGAGCCGGTATTGCTGCAGCAGCCCGATCAGTTTTTTGCTGTAGTAGTCCAGATCGTCGTTCGTGCGCATGTAGCGCTCCTTCTCCCGCACGGCTTCCAGATACTCCTCCCACTGATATTCCAGATCACGCGCATTTTTGACATGGTATTTTTCACATGCATAATCCACGGCATTCGTGATATTGACGTATTTGATCTTCGTCTTGTTCAACAGCGAGATCGCATGGTTCGCGTTCATCTCCGAGCGCCGGATGCCGGTAACGGCATTCTGATAGCGCACAAAAATAAACAGTCCGCCCGCCGCAGCCAGCGCGGTCACGATCATCCAACCCCAGGTCACGTCGATCTCGAAGCCGCTTTGCAGGACAACGAGCAGTACCATCAGAAGAAAGAAGACCGAAAAGAGAATATACGATGCGATGCGCAGCACATATTTCTCATGCATCAGCTCACCGCGCAGAAGCGTCCACTGCATCTTCTCGCCCTCAAGATAGGACATGTCCCGCCGGACCGTCGCCTGATACGCCTCGTTCGTCTG
>CAMTZV010000370.1 GCA_947086625.1 uncultured bacterium
GGCTTCACACGCCCGAGCCGCCATGCCGTATACTGCTTGACGAGCAGCTTTACTGCCGGGGAATGAACGCCCGAAAACCCGATGTGAATGCTTCGCGCCGCGCTTTGTCCGACTTTCGCCGCATATTCCGGCAGCAGCCAGTCATCCGCCGCGAAATCGAAGCAGACGCCCGCAAACGGCTTTTCACAGGATATACCCGTACCCTGCAGGCCACACGCCGTATTTCGATCGCTCATACGCCGCACCTCCCCTCCGCGGGCATCTGAACCTGCCCCGGCATCGTGCCGGGGGACGCAGGTCTGCCCGTCACGTCCGCGTCCCATCCGGCGTACGCCGCCCAGGCTGCCCCGGTCACCTCCGAGACGACCAGCGCCGGCACCTCAAGCATGAGCATCTCCTTCACACGCGCATACCGAAGCTGGGTAAGGGTCATTCTTTCTTTCTCCTCCCCGCACGCCAAAAGCTGCCGCAGCCAGTACCGGAACAGATCCGCATCGGGCACGATGACCTGCTCCCATTTACTGTAATGCAAAAACAGATGCCTGCCCGTTTCCTCCCGCGCGAGTCTGCGCAGGCCCTCCGTCTGCTCTCTCAAATGTTCAACCGCCGACGCACAGCCAGGGCTCACAGGAACCGTGCGGTATGTGCGCCCTCTGTGATAGTAATAGCGCATACGCACGCCGTTTTCGTCTCTCGTCAGACAGTCCGTTTCCAGCCCAAGCAGATCCGAAGGTGAGATTCCGGTCGCGGCGAGGATCGTCCCGCCGTAGCGCAGGCAGGGATTGTCCGCTTGCTCGATCGCCTGTAAAAAGCGTTCCTTTTTCTCCCGGGAGAGGCGTCCCGTCCGTATCGACCGGTTGATGCGCTGATAGACATCCCGCGGGAACAGCTCCGCCGCCTCCGCAAACGCGTCATTTCCTGCCGCATACCAGCGGTAAATCCCCCGCACGGTATCATAGATATGCTTCTGCGTGACAAGCCGCAGCGTTCCCCCCGTCCTTTTCGAGCTGCACGTATGTAAAAATGTGAGAAATCCTTCCGCATCCTCCCTGCGAATGTGCTCGAGCGCGTCGATTTTCCTCTCCCACAGCCATGTCTCGTAATATTTCAGCTGGCTGACCTCCTGTCTCAGCGTCGCGGGCGTCTTGTCCCCCGCGCGGTAATTCTTCCATATATAATGCTTCACCTGCCCACGCAGCCTTTCGCTTCGGATGTCGGAAAAATCAAGGCGAAACGTTTTGCCGTACCACTGGGAATGCGCGTCCCGCTCCACGAGCAGCAGATGATCCGCGCTCTGAATTTTTTTATTCATGCACACGGCCCTCCTCCTGCTTCGCCCAATAGCCGGACAGACAATCCATCAGATACGCGTCGGACATATGCAGGTAGCGCCTTGTCGTATACAGCCGCTCATGCCCCATGACAAGCTGCACGATACCGACATCCACGCCCTGCTCGATCAGCCGCGTGCAGAAGGTGTGCCGCAGGTCGTGAAATGTAAAGTCCAGGTTCAGCGGCTCCTGCGCGCGCTTCATGATCCCGTAAACACTGTGGTAGGTGAGCTGCCTGCCCGCATAATCCGTCTTTTCAGAAACAAACACATACTTTCTGCCGGCCCCTCCCGCGCCGCGGACAAAACCGGAAAGCGCGCGGATCAAAAACATCGGCACATACAGATCGCGCCGTTTCCCCTTGGAGCGGATCTGCCTGCATACGCCAACGCCGATCCCGCTGTCCGGCTCCGGCAGCGTCGCAGTCTCCAGGTCGAGTGCTTCCTGTATGCGTGCCCCCGTAAAATAGAGCAGCGCAAAGAGCAGCCGATCCCTCTCGCGCGATAAATTTCCCAGGAAGGAACGCATCTGTGTCTCCGTCACCAGACGTACCCGCTTGCTCCCCTCCTTCAGTTTAAAAATGGATTTTCTGGTCTGATGCAGCGCGCGTGTGTGGACGAGATATCCGCGGTACATCCGCCCGCCCTCCGGGATCTCCTCGAGAGAAACCGGGTTGCCGCACACGCCGCGCAGCTGATTGTAGCAGTAAAAACGCCGCACGCTGCTGAGAATACGGTTGATGCTGCGGTTCGCCCGGCCGCTCTCCACAAAAAGAAGCGTCTCCTCCGACGATCCCCGGCGCAGATAGTCCACAAAGTCGGCGACCACATCCGCCGACGCGTCCCTGTAGGTGTAATAATTCCGATCCAGAAATTCCCAGTAGATTTTCAGATCCGTCGCATACGCCCGAAGCGTATTGTCCGCGCGGTCGATTTTGCGCTGAAACTCTAAAAATTCGCATACCGGAGCGATCAGGCGCATTTCGTCGTCCAAAAGCACCCAACGCGTGATCCCATTCATTTTCACTTTTTGTACTTGCATGTTTTCTCCTTATCTGTACATAGAAAATACGTTTTATTTCACACATCCGGATGCTAACTAATATTTAACATATTGAAATAATTTGTGCAAGTACAAATGACATCAGTGACGGTAAAAATGCGAAATCGCGGTCTCTCTGCACGGCTTCTGCGCATAAAAAAGCTACCGTTCAGGAATTGAACGATAGCCTTGAAAATACCTGTGCGATTTCGAGATCCTCCGGCGTGGTGACCTTGATGTTGCGGTAGGAGCCCTCGATCAGCCTGCATTTTCTGCCGCAGGCAAGCTCGAGCACCTGCGCGTCATCGGTGAGCGGCCCCATGCCCTGCGCCAGCACCGTCTCGTAGGCGTTAAGGATAAGCGGATAAGCAAACGCCTGCGGCGTCTGCATCTGCCAGAGCGTCCTGCGGTCGGGTGTCTGCACGGCCGTCCGATGCTCATCGACAATCTTGATCGTGTCCTTGACCGGCATCCCCACGACAACCGCCTGCTCCCGCTCTACCGCCTCCATCGTGCGCGCGATCATCTCCCGGTCGGCAAACGGGCGCGCCCCGTCATGGATGAGCACATAATCCGCCCCGTGCAATGCCTTTAACCCCTCGTAGACGGAAAAGCAGCGCTCGCTTCCCCCTGCGACGACGGCACGCACCTTTGTAAACCCGAAGCGCTCCACGATTTCTTTTTTGCAGTATTCCTCGTGCCCTTTTGTGACGACAAGCACGATCTGCGCGACATCGCTCTGCTGAAACCGGCGGAGCGCATAGTAGATGAGCGGCCTGCCATTCAGCGGAAGATACTGCTTTGCAATTTTTTCATTCATGCGCGAGCCGGAGCCTGCCGCCAGCACGACCGCGCCAAA
>CAMTZV010000371.1 GCA_947086625.1 uncultured bacterium
CTCTCAAACGCTTCCCCCTCCAAAAGCGCAAACAGCTTCCGGTAGGGCGCGATCGCCCGATTCATCTCATAGACGGGGGACAGCGCCCGGTTGTTCCGGTAAAGCCCGATCAAAACCGCCCCCAGC
This sequence comes from uncultured bacterium, assembly GCA_947086625.1. Taxonomy (GTDB): domain Bacteria; phylum Bacillota; class Clostridia; order Lachnospirales; family Lachnospiraceae; genus W0P33-017. The sequence goes on from CAMTZV010000371.1 coordinate 127, forward strand.
TGCCCAAATGTTAAAAGAAAGAACAGCCGCATCGCCTCCGGCCTGTGGATTCCAAAAAGCGCCGCACACAAAAGCGCCAGCGCAATGGCGGGAAAGAGCTTAAGAAGCGCACGGCAGACCGTCGGAAAATGTCCCGGCTCGCCTATCGCGTGAAAAAAGCGGTTCATGACCTCAACCGAACGGTCGTATCCGATATCCCGGAAACGCCTTGCGTGCGCCTCAAGCTCCACGCATAGCTCCGGCTTTGCCGCCAGCTCTGCGACTGCCTGCTGCCGCTGCCTGATCTCCCGAAAAGACTGCTCCTCCCCGATGCCTTTGCCTGCGAGGCAGAGCAAATCCGCAAGCCGGTCCTGCCCCTGGCTTGTGCCCGCCGTACACATGTATTGGAACAGAGAGCCCTTTCCAAACAAATCCAGATCACGGGCCTCCAAAAAGTCGTCGCTTATATACCGCACCCCGTCCACCGGAAAGCTTTTCCACCCGTCGCCAAAGCGCGCGATCTGATCTCCGAGCACAGACCGGACGTCTGCAAGATGCGCCTGCTCCTCCTTCAGCCTGCCGTGGACACGCAGCAGCAAAAGAAAGCTGATACATAAGCCCGCGGCAGGAATGAAAAGCAAGACGCTGTTCTGCACAAACGCCAGACAGACGAACAGCCCCGCAGCCGCGAAGGTTGCGACGCGAAAGCCCGAGACCCGCCCGGCGCGCGCGCAGAGCTGCTCCGAGCTTTTCTGGCTGGCCGCAAAACGCTCCTCGCAGGCGGCGCGCGCTTTTTGTACGGTTGGGTTGTCCATTTGTCCGGCGTTTTTCATAAGGGGCCTCCTGTGACGAAACTATCTGATCAGCCAGCCATAATCCTGCCTGCAATCTACCACATAATCTGCATAGACGATATCATCCACTATCTGAAAAATAATCATATATCGCTTTTCAAACAGGATAAACCGGTAAACATTTCTGGGGATATATTCTCCTGAAAGCCACGGGCATCTCTGCGGCATCAGCTCTAACGAATGCGCGGCCTTTTCAAACTCTGCCGTCAAGCGCTCCGCCGCCTCCGAGCTGACCTGTGCCAGAAATGCCGCATGAGAGACAAGCATCTGCGTTGCCCGTTCCGATACAATCACACGGTATTTATTCTGACGTTCCATGTCCCGACGCCTCCCCGATCGCACTGCGCATCATCGCGGCGACCTCATCGACAGAATATCCCCTGCTTCCATGCAGTCTGTCCTCCTCCACCGAAAGCAATTCCTCCCTCAGCCTCAGCATTTTTTCCCTGCGGTTGTACGTTTCGATATCCATAACAACCAGATCCCCCTCACCGTTTTTCGTAAGGAAAATTGGCTCCGCGGTTCTTCTGCACAAATCGGCAATCTCATTGTAGTTCTGGCGGATTGCCGCGGACGGACGTATATTCATAGCGACACCTCCCTGACCTCACAACAGCAAAATACAGGCCACGCATTTTGTCATGCATGGCGATAGCATTATTTTATCTATATTATAGCGATCTCATACAACGACGTCAACAGCGGCGCAAAAATGGCCCTCCTCAAAAGTATCAGTTCAGCCCAGGACTTTGCATTCACTGCAAAGTCCGTAAGAATGCGTAACAGTTGGAATAGAATCCGCCCCTTTGCCGCAGGCAAACTCCGAATGGGGCGGATTCCGTAACTATGAAGCCGTAGGCTGAATAGTTACCCTCAAAGAATCTTCTTCCTTTTAAATATCCAAATACAGACGAGCACGACGAGCACGCTGAAAGCCGCCACATACGGATAGCCGCCCTCCAGCTCCGGCATGTTTTCAAAATTCATGCCATACCATCCGGTGATGAGCGTCAGCGGGAAAAAGATCGTGGATACGATCGTCAGATACTGCATATGCCGGTTCTGCCGCTCATCCACCTGGCTCTGATAAACCTCCTTGACCTGCCCCGCGTAGTCGATCAGATGCGTACACCGGCGCAAAAGCCGCTGCGCGCGGTCGCCGACCGTCCCGAAATATTTGAGCTGCTTTCCCGAAAACAGCTCGTTTTCGTTCTCCTCCAGCTCCCGTCCAACCTCTACGAGCTGCTCATAGTAGCCCCGCAAAACGAGAAGCTGCTTACGCGCGCGGATCATGCGTCCCGGAAACAGCTCACCCGGCCGCGCCAGCGCCTCCTCCTCGAGCTCCATCAGCTCGCGCTCAAATTTCTCCAGCAGAACCGTATCCCCCGCCATGACCTCCGACAAAAACACCGACAGAAGCTTTTCCGGCAAAAGCGCCCGGCTGATTTTGCGCTCCCGCAGCCGCTCCACCACGCGCTTCGCGTAGCCGTCCTCGCTCACAAGCAGCAGGTATTCCCGATTGATAAAAAAGAGCAGCCGATACCGCTCCCCTAAAAGCTCCCGCCCGTTCGGAATCATCAGGGAGCCGCAGAAATAGTCCTGTTCCGCCTCAACCTTGCAAAAATAAATATCCGCCATCAAAAGCTCCCAGTCGCTCCCAAAGCCAAGCCCATCTAAGAGAAGCATCGCCTCCCGGCAGTCCGTCACAATGAGCGCGCCCTTCCCTTCCTTTTGAAGCTGCTCAAGCTGCGCCTCCGGAAGCCCCTGTGTCAGCTGATAAACCATACCGTCTCTCCAATCTGCCTGTCATGCATACCTATTATTCCCAATATCCGCGCGATTACACGTCGTCTGGCAAATCAGGCAAAAGCTCACACTCCCAGATTTCCCGATACATCTCCCTGCTTTCATCCCATTCATGATATGCCGTGCGTTTTGTCCTGTGAAAGCCGGCTTTGGCGTACAGATGCCTTGCAGGTTTTAAAATATCAAGCGTCCCCAGCGTGAGATACCGGTACCCCTTTTCCCTGCAAAAATCAAGCGCCAGCTTAAGCAGCCTGCTTCCCAGCCCCTGACCCTGCAAATCCGGATCCACACCAAACCACCGTACCTGCGCCCTGTCCTCCCCTCTTTTAATGATCGCGATATCCCCGACGATCTCTCCGTCAAGCTCGGCAATCCACATCCGGCTTCCCTCCAAATCGCGATAAAGCTCCGCCATGCCTTCCAGCATGTCCCTCTCATAAAATCCGTTAAAATGATATTGCTTT
>CAMTZV010000372.1 GCA_947086625.1 uncultured bacterium
CATTTGAATATACGCCGGAAAATATCCGCAGGATGCAGCTCATCGAGCTGGACATGCTGCGGGAGGTCGACCGGATCTGCCGCAGGCATCACATCCATTATCAGGCGGACGGCGGGACGCTTTTGGGGGCGGTGCGCCATCAGGGCTTCATCCCCTGGGACGACGACGTGGATGTGCGGATGCTTCGGAAGGACTACGACCGGTTCTGTAAAATCTGCGAAACAGCGCTTGATAAGAAGAAGTATTTTTTGCAGACACATGAAACGGATCCGGGCTACCGCTGGGGCTATGCCCGCATTCTGCGCAAGGGCACTTACTTTTCAAGGCAGAATCAGGAAATGCTGACGATGAAGCGGGGAATTTTTATCGATATCTTCCCCTGCGACGGGATGCCTGAAAAACGGATACAAAAGGCTTTGTATAATGCGGTCTGCTTCTGCGGAAGAAAAATCCTGTATTCCCCGGTCGGGGCCGTGCATGAGAAAAACATACTGAAAAAAGCAGTTTATAAGCTGCTGCGGCTGCTTCCGGCGGAGGCCGGATTTAAGCTGTTCGACATTTTAATTGAGAGATACAAAAACAAAAAAACGCGGCTGATCCGTACACTCGGGTGGAACGGACCGGAGGAAAACAGGGGCTTTTTACGGAAATGGATGCTGCATTCCTGCGAGCTTCAGTTTGAAGACTTGCAGGTGAAGGCCCCGGTTGACTATGACGGGTTTCTGACGTTTATGTTTGGCAAGGACTATATGACGCCTCCGCCGGAGGAAAAACGTGTGCCGAAGCATACGGCAACCGTAATCGATCTTGGAAAAGCAGGGGAATCAATAACATGACAATGCGGAAAGAAGAATTTGATGTTTTGTATAAGGCCCACAGCAGGGGCAACGGGGGTCTCCCGGTTCAGGGTGCGGGACTTCCGGCAGAGGAAGCAGAGAAAATCACAGACAGGCTGGAGGCAAAGGGCTGGCTGGAAAAAGGAGTGGTCACACCTTCGGGCTGCCACCAGATGGAGCCTTACAGGGTTGATAACGCCATTATTATGGCGGCCGGGTTCGGCCTGCGGAGCCTGCCGCTCTCGCGGTATGTGCCGAAGGGGCTTTATATGGTCTGCGGGGAGGTTTTGATCGAGCGGCAGATCAGGCAGCTGCAGGAAGCCGGGGTCGGGGAGATTGTCGTTGTTGTCGGTTACCTGAAGGAGAAGTTTGCGTATCTGGCGGAAAAATACGGGGTTATTTTGGTCGATAACCCCGACTACTACCGCTACAACAATATTTCCTCTCTCTATGCGGCGCGTGACTATCTGAAAAACAGCTATATCTGCTGCTCAGACAATTATTTTAGCGAAAACGTGTTCTGTGACTACATATATGATTCCTACTATTCCTGCAAATATGCAGAAGGCTACGCGGACGAATACTGCGTCACAAAAACGGACGGGGACTATATCACACAAATCCGCAAGGGTGGGAGCGATGCGTGGTATACGATCGGGGAGGCATATTTCAGCCGGAAGTTTAGCAATACGTTTTTGAAATACCTTGAAGCGGAATATGAAAATACTGACACGAAAAAGATGCTCTGGGACGACTTCCATATGAAGCACATCGATGAGCTGCCGATCCGGCTTGTGAAATATTCGGACGAGACGGTGCAGGAGTTTGACACGGTAGAGGATGTCATTGCATTTGACGCTGAGTTTGCGTCATATCGTGACCGTATCCTGCGTGAGGAAGGGGAAAAGAGCCCGGTACTGCCGGATGCCCTGCACAAATATGAGGATGTAAAGCGCTACAATTCTGCGACAACGGATTCCCATGAGGGCAGGCTGCACCTGAATGAGAATACCTTTGGGCCGAGCAGGAAGTGTCTGGAAATTCTGAAGAATGTGACAGCGCAGGATCTGTATGAATACGACATGGCGTCGGAGGATTTTCTGATAAAAGAAATCTCGCAGGTTTTTTCGATGCCGGAGGACGACATTTACATACACAACGGGTCGGCCGAGATTATAAAATCGTTGTTCTCCGTCGCGCTGGAGCGGGGAGACCATGTCCTGGTGTCTGATCCGGGGTGGAGCTATTATGCAAGCCTTGCAGAAGAAAAGTTCTGCGGGACGCATACCTATCGGGTGTTGAAGGACGACTATTCCTACTATGTGGACATGAAGGATCTGCTGGCAAAGGCATCCCGGTACAAGCCCCGGATTATTGTGGTAACCAGCCCGCATAATCCTACCGGGTGCATATTGGATGAGGCATCTATCGAGAGAATTATCAGGGAAAACCCGGATTCCATCGTCCTGCTTGATCAGGCGTACTGGGGTTTTTCGGAGGAGTCGGTCGATGTGCGGAGGCTGGTAGAAGCCTATTCGAACCTGATCGTCTCCCGGACGTTTTCAAAGTACTTTGGCCTGGCGGATATCAGGATCGGCTACGGGTTCTGTAATGCGAAGGTAAAGCATATCTACGGGCTGGACCTGCCGCTGTTCCGCGCGAGCACCGTCTCGAGGAGAATAGCGGCTGCGGCACTGCATGACAGGGAATATTACGAGGCAATGTGCAGGGAGCTGTGCGGGGTGAGAGAGTGGTTTACGGACGAATTAAACCGGATTGAGGGGATCCATGCGTTCCGTTCCGGCTCGAATTTTGTCGCCGTGCGGATGGACGGAGTGGACATGGAGCATGTGAAGGAAGCGCTGAAGCAGCAGGGGGTATTGATCCGGCTGTTTGAGGATCACGGGGAAATGCTTGCGCGGATTGCGGTCTCGAACAGGGGAATGATGGAAAAGGTCGTGAAGCTTTTGAGACAGGCGGCAAATCAGTGAACGTAAGGGAAGGAAAAAGATGATACAGCAGTTAAATGTATTTCGTGAAAAACTGGATACCGTCATGCACCGGTGTATGGACAGGAGAATCGTACTGTACGGTTACGGGTATTCCGGAAAGTTTGTGGCATGGTATGCGCAGTATTATCACAGTATCAGGCCGGATTATATCGTCATGCAGGAGTGGACAGGCATACCGTATGAATTTCGGATTTTTCAGGAGTCGTTGTTTGACTTTGACTACAGGGATGTGAAGGATGCGGTCGTCTGGCTGTGTCTGCCCTGTACGGAGGAAATCCGTAACCGGCTGGAGTCGCACGGGTACAGGGAAAATGAAACGTGGTTTGATTTCTGTGAGGTTGTTTACGGGAGTGATTATAACAGTTATGTGAACGGGGC
>CAMTZV010000373.1 GCA_947086625.1 uncultured bacterium
TGATCGTATCCTGCAGCCAGATGCTGCGCGCCCCCGGGTCGCGCCACGACATCCGCTCAAACGCCCGGTTCGAAAGCTCCGAGATTGACAGATCCAGCACATCCGCCAGATCCTTTGAGCCGTAATTCCAGCCGCTGTCCATCAGAAGCGTGTAGTGCTCATCTCCGAAAGACCACTCCATGCCCCTGTCAAGCCGCGGGCTGCTCGCTCCTGTGGAGGCGAGCATGAGCCCCGACGCGTCGGTCAAATACACGTCGGACGGCTCCCGCGCGTACTCGTCTATGTAGCACACGGCGTCTTCGGCCGTACCGCCCTGCTCGATGTTGCGCTCCACGATGACGCCCATGTTTGTCACATGGTTGTACATCGTCAACAGCTTTGACCCGACGATGTACGTCGAAAACAGGTCTACCGCCAGTAAAACGATGCCCGTACACACGAAGGTGAACAGCAAAAACACGAGTACCGACGGCCAGAACCGCTTCCGTTTCAGTTTTTTTAATTTATTCTTTTTAGACTGTGCCATTTTGGGTTATTTTGTAACCTTCACCTTTTTTGCCTTCGAGTAAGGCGTATAATAATAGTTGCCGTAAGCGTCCGTCTTATAGCCGCGCACGCGGATGTAGTATGTCGTGCCCTTCTTTAAGCCGCTGATCGTCACCGCCGTCCCCTTCACCTTTGCGGATTTCTGGTTGCGGAAATCCTTCTTCGACGCGTAGCTCACCTCAAAGCCGTCAAAGCTCTTCTTCGACTTATACTGCACCTTGATCTTTTTGCCGGAAACGTTTTTTGCGGAGGAGACGGTCACGCTGCCGCCCGCGATGCGCACGGTAAAGATCTCGTAGGCGCTCGGAAGCATCCCCTCGCGCGCCGCCATGGCCGTCACGACATACGTGCCGCCGTCCGTCAGGGAAATCGGCTCCGTGTAGATATCCGCACTCGTCGGCGCCGTGCCGTCCAGCGTGTAGTAGATATCGCCCTCGCCGGACTCCATCGCGATGTCAAGCCCCGTGGGCGTATCGCTCACCTGCACCTGCGGCTGCTCGAGCCCCTTCATCGTCATAAGGCCGGAAGAAAACGTCTGATCCGCCGCCGGAAGAATGTCTTTGTAAAAGCTTTTTTCCACGTGGTCGCTGTCCTGATCCTTCGCCCGCATCTGCTGGCGGCTCAGATATGTATAATCCGTACTGTTCGTCGTGTCGTTCCATGTCAGGTCGACGATGTACCAGTGATCGCCGTAGCGCACCTGGTTCCACGCATGCGTGTCGCTCGTGACCGCCACGCAGTCGATACCGAAGTAGTTGGCCAGCGCCACGTAGAGCTTCGTGTAGCCCGCGCATACCGTATCGCCCTCGATGAGCGCGCCGTAAATGGACTGCGTATAGTACGGGTCCGTGTAGTCGCTCAGCGCGTCCGCATCATTTAAATAGATCAGATACGCGCAGAGAAGCTCCTGGATCCGGGTGTCCGTCTCGTAGACGCTCCCGCCCGCGTTCACCTGCACCTGCAAATCCGCAAGCCGGTCGAGCACCTCCTCCGTCGCCTTCGCCCGGTCGCTGCCGGTGGCAAACGTGTCGTAGATGCCGAGCGCGCACATGTTATTCTTTGTCGTAAATAAAATCGTGTTTAAAAAATAGTATTGCGGGTTGGAGTAGACAAACAGGCTCTGCACCGTCTTCACCTGATCCGGCGTCAGCCCGAGGGTGCTCACCGTCTTTGTCCCGCGCCGCTTCACCGTCGCACCGTCGCGCTTCACCTCGTAGGTCGCCGCGTTTGCCGTGCCCGTCAAAAGCGCGCCGCACACCGCGTCCAGCCGCTCGTAGAGAAGCTGCTCCTTCGGCGAAAGCTTGCTGTAATAAAAATCGGTGCTGTAGCAGTCCGCCTCGTACTGGCGCACGGAGGCCGTGACGCTGCGAAGCGACGCGCCGCCCTCCGAGGCGACCTCCGCGATCTGTTCCGTCACAAAACCGATCGTCCCCGCCGCGGGCGCATCCGCCTCCCGCACGCCGGCCGGCTGCTGTGCGCCCCACGCGGGCAGCGCTCCGTCAAACGGCGCCGTGACCGCCAGTGCAAGCGCCAGCGCGCCCGAACATATGCCCTTTAATTTCTTTTTCTTCCACATATTTATATCTCCTGTTCTAATAGCCGCCGGCACAATGCCAGCTCTCCTGCCGCTTCCAGGCTGTTTTCAAATTTCACCCATCCGTGCACGTTTGAATCCGACAAGAGCCCTGCCGCGGCAAGCCGGCGCTTCATCTCGCGCGCCGTGCCACCGCCGCCGTCAAAAATCGTGACCTCATCGCCCACGATCTCCTGGATGATCCCCCGCGCAAACGGGTAATGCGTGCACCCGAGCACGACCGAATCCAGCTGCCTGTCAAGATACGGCGCGAGCAGCTCCCGCAAAAAGCTGTGGAGCTGCCCGCTGCACAGATCCCCCGCCTCGATAAATTCCATCAAGCCGGGACACGGCAGCGGATAGATGTCCGCTTTTTTTTCGTAGCGCCGCATGAGCTGTCCGAACTTTTCCTGCTGTACCGTCATCGGTGTCGCCATGACGAGCACCCGCGGGTGCTCCTTTTGCAGCGCCGCCGGCTTTAACGCCGGCTCGATGCCCACGATCGGAAGGCTCGGATACATGCTGCGCATGATGCGCACCGCGGCGCTTGTGGCCGTATTGCACGCCACCACAAGCCCCTTGGCCCCCTCCTCCAGCAAAAGCCGCGCATTGTGGAAGGTGAGCCTTCGCACCTCCTCGAGCGTCTTTGTGCCGTAGGGCGCATGTTTCGAATCCCCGAAATAGATGTAGTTCTCCTCCGGCATGATCCTCATCAGTTCCTTTAAGACACTGATCCCTCCCACGCCGGAGTCAAACACTCCGATCGGCTGTCTTTTTCTCATCTGCATCCGCTCGTCAATAGTCTCCATAGCATACATCCAAATCTACATTGATATACCGCCCGTAGGCGTCCAAAATCCCGTCGATCTGTCCCGTGCTGGAATACTGCCACATCGTCACGTTGCCGCCTCCGGTATAGCCGTGTCCGAGACTCTGGCTGCGGTAGCGCGCAATCCAGATATCTACATTTTCCTCCTCCAGCTCGTTTTGGTCAATATAATTATTCAGCCAGTTCAGATTCGCATAGACGACGAACCGGTAGCCCGCCTCCTCGACGATCCGCTTGTACTCTAAAATCAGCTCCGTGCGCGCCGCCTTGTTCAT
>CAMTZV010000374.1 GCA_947086625.1 uncultured bacterium
TCGACCGTGTTCGACTACTGCAACGGGCGGGCGATCGAGGCGGCGGAGAAAAAGGGCAGAAAAGAGACGCTCGGGCGGGCGGTTTTAGTGCTCTCCGCCGTGGGGAATCTGGGGATTCTGTGCTTTTTTAAGTATACGGATTTTGTGCTTGGCACGGTAAATTCGCTCACGGGCGCGGGGCTGGGGCTTTTGCAGCTCACGCTTCCGATCGGCATCTCGTTTTATACGTTCCAGACGATGTCGTACACGATCGATGTGTACCGTGGGGAGACGAAGGCGCAGCACAATATCATTTCGTTCGGCATGTACGTGTGCCTGTTTCCGCAGCTCATCGCGGGGCCGATCGTGCGCTATAAGGACGTGCAGCGCGAGGTGGATGCGCGGGAGACGACCGCCGTGGGCGCGGCGTCCGGTTTGCAGCGTTTTTTGATCGGGTTGGCAAAAAAGGTGCTGCTCGCGAACCAGATCGGGGCGCTCTGGGAGTACATACAGGGGCTTCACGGATCGGACATGAGCACTGCAATGGCGTGGCTTGGCGCGGTGGCGTTTACGTTCCAGATTTATTTTGATTTTTCGGGCTACTCGGACATGGCGATTGGCCTGGGGGAGCTGTTTGGCTTTCATTTTCCGGAAAACTTTGACCATCCGTACGAGTCGAAAAGCATCACGGAATTCTGGCGGCGCTGGCACATGACGCTTGGCACGTGGTTCCGGGAATATCTCTACATCCCGCTGGGCGGCAACCGCAGGGGGCTTGCCAGACAGGTGTTCAACCTGTTTGTCGTCTGGTTTCTGACGGGCTTGTGGCACGGGGCCGGCTGGAATTTTATTTTGTGGGGGCTTTACTATTTCGTGCTCCTTATGCTGGAAAAGTGCGTGCTTTTGCGGGTGCTGGAACGGATCCCGAAGGTGTTTGCGCATCTGTACACGATGTTTTTCGTGGTCGTGGGCTGGGTGATCTTTGCGTGCGACGACATGCAGGTGCTTGCCGGCTATCTGAAGGCGATGTTTGGCATCGGCGTTTCGGCGGGCAATGCGCTCGCACTCTTTGAGTGGGACATCTGGCTCCCGTTTTTGGTCATCCTGCTGCTGGCGTCGACGACGCTTCCGACGCGGTTTGCAAAGCAGCTCGTGCTAAAGCCGGCAAGGCAGCCGCTTCTGATGGCGTATACGCTCGTGCTGTTCGTGTTCTCGCTCGCGTTTTTGGTGAGCGGGAGCTACAATCCGTTTTTATATTTTCGGTTTTAGGAGAAATTGATCGATGAAGCAAGAAAATAAAGTAAAAAAGGAGCGAACCGGCGCGGAAGGCCGTCTGGCGCTCGCCTATGCGGGGCTTGTCATCGGAGCGCTCGCCCTTGGCGGGCTGCTGCTTCTTGTGCTGCCGCAGAGCGATTACTCGCCGCTTGAAAACCGGTATCTGACGAAGCGCCCGGCCGTCACCGTGGACGGGATCATGTCCGGCGAGGTGCAGGACGCTTTGACGGAGGCGGCAAGCGACCAGTTTGTGCTGCGCGACGGCTGGATGAAGCTCGCGACGACGAGCCAGTATCTGATGTATCACCGCGAGGTCAACGGCGTGTATATCGGACAGGACGGCGCGCTCTTTAACAAGGTCGTGGACAGCGATCTCTCGGGGAAAAATTACCGGAGTAACCTTGGCTATGTGACCGCGATGGCAGAACAGACGGACGCGGACGTGTCGGTGATGCTCATTCCAAGCCCCGCGACGCTGCAAAAGGAAAAGCTGCCGAGGCGCGGCGTGACCTACGACAGCGCTCCGTACGAGATGACGGGCGAGACGCTCTGCGAGGCGGATTCCGTGCGGTTTGTGCAGGTGCGCGAGGAGATGGAGCGCCGGCTTCACGAGGGTAAAAAGCTGTACTTTAATACGGACCACCACTGGACGACGGACGGCGCGTATATCGGCGCAGCCGTTTATCTGAGTACACAGGACAAATCGATCGCGCCGCGGGAGGACTTCGACGTGCAGACGGCGAGCGACGCGTTTTACGGCACGATCTACTCGAAGATTGCGGGGCTTTCCCTGATTCGGCCCGAGGAGCTTGCGCTGCCGCGCGCGCTTCCCGAAGTAGTGATTGAGACGGACGGCCCGCCCGCCGATGCGCTTGCCGCAAACGGCGAAAAGACGATGCCCACGCTAAACGGCATCTACGACGAGAGCAAGCTTTCGCAGAAGGATAAATACGCCGTCTACTTCGGCGGAAATTACGGACGCCTGACGATCAAAAACCCGGCGGCAGCAGGGAAGGGCTCTCTGCTGCTTGTGAAGGATTCCTATGCAAACAGCATGGTTCCGTATCTGCTCGACCACTACGAGCAGATCACGATGATCGACCTGCGCTACTACAACGAGTCCGTTCCTGCGCTGACTGCGCAGGGCTATGATGAGATACTCGTGTGCTACGAGATGAGCAATTTCATAAACGACCGGAACGTGGTAAAGCTGATCCGGTAAAAAAGTGGGATTGTGTGAACGCAATCCCTTTTTATATGCCACATGCTGCCCGGATTAGAATCCCCCAGAGTAGAAAAAAATTTAAAAATCGTGTAGTATATACCCAGAACCCAACGTTAGGTTAGATGTAAGTACCTCAAAACAGCCGCCGGTGACGACCGCGGCAGGATGCGCGCAGGGGAGAAAGCAGATGTTACTATTTTTATCCATGTTGGAGACGCCGGAGGAGCAGAGCCGGTTTACGGCGCTCTATGAAACGTACCGCTATTTGCTGTGGTATGTGGCGAAAGACATATTAAAAGACAGGGATTTAGCGGAGGACGCCGTGCAGGAAGCCTATCTGACACTGGCGCGGCACATGGACCGGGTAGAGGAGGTGAACAGCCCGCGGACAAAGCGGTTTCTCGTGACGATCGTAAAGAGCAGGGCGATTGATATCCTGCGCAGGCAGCGGCGTGTGGAGGTGACGGAGTACGAGGACGCCCTGGGCGACGCAGCGGACACGGACGCGCTGGACGCGTATCTGACGGTGGAATTTTACGAGCAGCTCGTGACGGCCATCCGAAGCCTGGATGAAAACTACCGCGTGGTGCTCGAGTGCCGTTATCTGCATGAGATGTCGGAAAAGGAGACGGCCGAGACGCTGGGACTTGCGGAAAAGACCGTCAATGTCCGCGTCTGGCGGGCGAGGAAAAAACTACAACAGGTGCTTTCGGATTACAGGGAGGCATAGCATGAGT
>CAMTZV010000375.1 GCA_947086625.1 uncultured bacterium
GAATGGAGTAGACAGAAAGCCGATGCCCGTTTCATCACAGTAGCGCTTCAACTGCCGGAACGCCTCCTCCGGCAGCGCCAGTTTTTTTAGCATTTCAAGCTGCGAAGCGCTCCCACCTGTCTCTCGCTTCTGGTAGTCAGCTTTTTCTGCGCTGCCTGTCGCCAGCTCCTGCGGTATAAATGTCTGAAATTTTATGTAATCTGCACCGGCCTGCTTTGCTGCGTCCACCATCTGTTTTGCGAGGGCCAGGCTGCCGTTGTGGTTCACGCCCGCCTCCGCGATGATCGTTACATGTTCCTCATTTCCCATAGTAGGTCTGCCCCGCTTCTATCTCATGCCTTACCGTCACGCCTGCCCCGACAACTGCTCCATCCCCGACCGATACCCCCTGGATTACGGTCGCGCCTGCTCCGATCAAACAGCTTTTCCCGATCTTTACGCAGCCGCACAGCACACTTCCGACCGCCACATGGGAAAAATCCCCGATTTCATCGTTATGCTCCACGACCGCGCCGGTGTTGATGATGCACAGCTTCCCAACGGCTGCACCCGCGTTGACAACCGCCCGCTTCCCGATGTAAGCCCCTTCCCCGAGTTCCACATCATCTGCCAGGACTGCCGACGGATCTATGATCACTGGGATATGGTAACCGATCTGCCTGATACTCCGGTAAAGCTTCTCACGGATGCTTCTCTTTCCCATATATCCGATCGTGACAAAGGCGTTCCGGATCCCCGCATCGTAAAACGCCTGCAGATCATTATCCGTCCCAATAAACGATATCCCGTCTGTCGCCTGTCCCTTCAGCTCCGGTTTGTCGATGTACCCGGCAATCCGGTATTGCCCCGCCTGCCGAATACTGTCCGCCACGCTTTTCGCATGGCCGCCGCCGCCAATCAAAAGAATCTGTTCCATCGTCCGCCCTCTAAAACTCCTCCAGCTTCCGCTTCATCTCCTCCAGCTCTTCCATCTGTCCCATGTCCATCCACCGGCTCTCGTCGATCACATACGTCCCGACCCTCCGGTCCTGTTCCATGGCCGAGGCGATCAATGCCGTCATGTGCACCGGCCCGTCCTCCGGTATGAAATCCAGAAGCTCTGGCTCGATGGCGTACAACCCGGTGTTGATGTTGTAAGCCATCTCCGGCTTTTCCTCCATCGCTGCCAGCCGCCCGTCCCCGCCGATCGTGACAGCCCCGTACGGGATGACGAGGTTCTTTTTCGCGCATACCATTGTGAGAATGTTTTTCTGCATCCTGTGCTGCGCGAGCAGCTTTGCATAATCGCAGTCGATCAGAACATCGCAGTTGCTCACAAAAAACGTGCCGCCAACCGTTCCCTTCATATATTTCAGGCCGCCACCGGTTCCCAAAAACTGCTCTTCCTCTATAAAATGAACCGTCTGCGCAAGCTCCCGCTCCTTAAAATAGGCTTTTATGAAATCCTTCATGTAATTTACGATGATATACACGTCGTTGCAGCCGTATGCGCCAAAGCGGTTCATGATCTGCTCCGTAATCGTGATTCCGTCAACCGGAATCAGAGGCTTTGGCAATATATCTGTGTACGGTTTAAGGCGCGTTCCCTTCCCGCCCGCCATGATCACGAGCGGTATACCGAGCGCTTCCTTCGCCCTGCCTGCCTCCCTCGGCTTATTTAAAATGATATCAACCAGCTCATGGCACTTGTTTACGACCGGCATTGCCGTCAGCTCCTTGCGCAGCATCAGGGATACTGCCAGATGCTGATTTTCCTCATCAACGTAATACGGATCTTTGTTTGTCACACTGCATATGTTTTCCTGTAGGCTGCCGCCCGCCAGCAGATAGCGCCTGATATCGCCATCCGTGACGATTCCGAAAAACTTCTTCCCGTCGCAAACCACCGCAAACCCGGCGGCATTTTCATCGATGACGCGCATCGTGTCCTTGAGGCTGTATGTTTTTTTCGCAATGTATAAATCTATTTTTCCCATGAAATCTACCAGCCGGCCTTTCCGAAATCTATCCGCATCGACGTATGCTTTGGAACGCGCTCGCTGACCGGTGGAGGCTGTATATAATTTTCGCCGTACAAATACCGCAGATAGCCGCCGTAATCGCTCGGTGCGAAAAAGGGATGACCCTCAAAATCCAGCTCGCAGACGTCGGCGAACCACTCCCGGCGGTAACCGTCTGCCTCCTGCCTGCTTCCCCACGCGCCGACTCTTACCAGCGGCGTTTTCCTCCCGTTATATTGATAAGCCAAACGCTCGAACGCCCTTCTCACAATCCGGTAGGGAACGTTTCTCACAATCCGGTATCCCGCCCGTTTGAGCCTGTTCGGCTCATGCATAGCTCCGACCGGGGAGTAGGAAAGCTTACGCGCCAGAAAGCAGCGAAGGTTATAGCCCGCCTTAAGGATGCATTCCTGCGGCATGTTGTCGCATGGGAAAATGTCAATAAAAATTCCCCGCCGCATCGTGAGCATTTCCTGGTTTTCCCTCGCAAAATACGTTCCCCTGCGCAGAATGCGCGCATAGCCCCAGCGATAGCCCGGGTCGGTCTTGTACGTCTGCAAAAAAAATTGGCTTTTGTCCAGCTCCCTTTTACAAACCCTGCAGAATTTATCGTAGTCATTCCGCAGCATCTTTGTGTCGATGTCGTCATCCCACGGGATAAAGCCCTGATGGCGCACGGCTCCGAGCAGCGTCCCGCCGTCCAGAATATACCTGATGTGATGCTTGCGGCAGATACGGTCAAGTTCTATGAGCATATCCAGCTCGATGAGCTGCATCCTGCGAATGTTTTCCGGGGTATACTCAAAACTTTTCATGCTATTCTCCGATCTAACTGCATACATGCCTCATCTCCATTGAAAAGTTATCACTGCACACAAAAAAGCCACCCTCAAACCACATGATTCAAGGGTAGCCCACTAACGTCCATATTACTGCGTCCATGCAATCATGAAGTTCGTCCTAAACTTCTTCTAAATTTTCAACTGTCATAACTCAGACATTCCTGTGACAGGCCAAACATGTCCAAGTCATTACATCATATACTATATCGGTCAATCGGCAGAATACTTAACCGCCTTTTGTCTGACAATTTCTGACAGCCCGTGCAATATAAGTGCAAACTGCGTCTTCGCATTGCCGTCATACACAGCCGAATGCATCAAAGCCTTCCAAACCGCTACCATCACTATAAT
>CAMTZV010000376.1 GCA_947086625.1 uncultured bacterium
TAGCCAAACCCACTTGTCTATTTGTCCATCTGCCACATCAGAAAATCTTGACGCAGCCCGCTGCGCCTGCGATTTTCTTCTTTGCAGATGAACAGATATCCTGCGTGGTTTTGACAAATATCAATGATACAGTACACTAGACGGCTTTGGCAGAACGGTATTAGTATACACATTTTAAAGAATTACATAATATTTTTTTATGCCCAATATCATGTAGTTTTTATTACTACATTACCGTAACACAAATACACGGATTTGAAAAGCCTTTTCTCGAAAAATTTATACACTTTTCACATTTTGACTAATGAAATGTTCCCTAAAAATAGATCGTGAGTATATTCAGATCCTTGTCCGGCACGTAATAGATCTGCGAGATTCCCTCGCAGTAGTCCGTGATATGCTGCTCGTCGATAAAATAATCCCACGCCTGATCAAAAAGCTCCCTGTCCGCAAACTTGACGGATACGCAGTCCTTCTCCTTATCGTATGCCTTTTTCAGCTTTGCGCCGATGGCGTCTACGTCCCAGGCGTCAAAAAAAAGCTTTTTCTTCCTATAATAATTGTTCTCGGTGCTCTCGCACATCTTCACCGGAAAATCCACCTGTATCGTATGGTTTTTCAGGAGCTCCTCGGACGTAATGTTGAGATAGCCGTAGTTGACCTGCGCCGGGCCGCCGGCCACATCGCCCATCGAGTCGGTGTTGCCCCACGTCACATCGATGTAGTAGTAATCGCCGTCGAGGCACGCCAGATTCCAGGCGTGGGGCTGGCCCTGCGCCGTCCCGGTAATAATCGCGCACGGGATACCCGACGCCTGTAACAGATACTGGGTCGCGCACGCATAGCCCTGGCACACCGTCTCTTTTCCGAGAAAGACACTTAGAATGTTCTGATTGTTCTCAGCGGAAAGGTCGTAGCCGACCTCCTTGATGAGCTTACGGTAGAGCACCTCCGTTTTCTCATAATCGCTCTCGCACTCCGCAAGCCGCTCCAGATACTGATCGATGACCGGCTGCATCTGCTGCTTGTAGGCCGCAACCTCCTGTGGCGTATACGCATAGTTTACCACAAAGCTCACCGCATACGGCCTGCCCTTGATCGACAGCTCGCCATACGAACAGCTCTCCACCCAGAAAATCTCGCCGTAATCGGCGCAGATCGCGTTATAGCACGTCTTGACGTCCGACGTGTTTGTCGTGGAAAGGCGTACGTTGTCCCGAAAATTCAGGATCGCATTCAGCATCTCGTCGTACACCATCTGCATTTCCCCGCTCAATGTGTTGTGTACATAGCGGTCGGCGGAAATACACTCCACCAGCTCCAGCTCCTGCCTGACCTCTCCCTTTGAGAGTACCTCCGAGATCAGCTCGCTGCCGCAGCCGCAAAAGAGCAGCGTCACTGCCACCAGCAGCGAAAGAAGCGCACATCTCCTCCGATTTGTGTCCATAGCTCCTCCAGTTGTAAAATTTTCATGCCCTCTAAGGCAGCTTCTCGTATTTAATATGAAGCATCCGCTCCACATCCCGCAGCTGCTGCCTGTGCTCCACGAAAAACCATTCATAAAGCCGCGGATGAATATAAAACAGATTCAGCAGGATTTCCAATTTCCAGCTCGCATCCCCGACCGGAAATTTTACGGCTCTGCGGAATACCTTCACAATTTTCTTCCTGCCTTTTTCTGATGCGAACCCGTAAACCTCCATCAGCTGTATCGCATACGCGGTCCGTGCCATACGATATAATCTTCGATCCCTCTTTGACTGTACACATCTCAGCCTGCATGACTCGAGCGCGTCGCAAGCGAATTTCCTGCTGCCGACATTCGTGATGCTGCCCGTCCTTCTTCTGTAATAATACAGCTTTTTATCGGAAATAACGGCATGCTCCACACGCATCAGGATGTCTAAGAGCACAAAGCTGTCCTCGGCAACCCTCCCGGCGGGAAACCGCAGCTGCTCCCATATCCTTCTCCTGTAAAATTTATTCCACACCGCCATCGATCTTTTTCCCGTGCAGAGACATAAATCCGACAGACGTTTTTGATTCACCCTCTTCTCGTGTGGTCTGCCCTCAGATTCCGCCAGCCCGTTGTCCGCCTCGTTCACTCTGTGATAGTCGAACAGCACCATGTCCACACGGCTTTTCTTCAGCGTGTCGAGACAATAGCGGATCAAAACCGGATCGATATAATCATCGCCGTCAACAAACACGAGATAGTCCCCCGCGGCACGGTCAAGCCCCGCGTTTCTTGCGTCCGCCAGGCCGCCGTTTTTCCGGTGCAGCACGAGGATTCTGTCGTCCCTCCCGCTCCACCTGTCACAGATGCGGCCGCTTTTGTCCGTGGAGCCGTCGTCCACCAGGATCACTTCAAGATTCGTATAGGTCTGTTCCAAAATGGATGCAATACACCTGTCCAGATACGGTTCCACATTGTATATCGGTACGATCACACTCACAAGCTCCATAGCCGCGTTTCTTTCCTCTCGCTTTTTACGGAATCATTATATACCAAAAATGTGTTTTGCTCAATCGAAATCTTTTCCAGTCGACGCCGCTACCGCACGTCGAACGAAATATTGTTTTTGGACAGAAAACGCGCCGTCAGCGCATCCCACGCCGCGTCGAGCGCATGGTCCGTGGTGAAGGTGCGGTAAGAAATGCCGCTCGTAAACGTCATGGCGCCCTCCCGGAAGGACAGGTTTAAAAACATGCCGCTCACATCCCGGGCACTCAGCCCGCAGTCTGCGCTGGCAATCGTCCTCTCGGCGTTTGCCGGCGAGAGCAGAAAGACAAGCTTAAAGGATACGGGTGTATGCTTTCCGCGGATCAGCTCGTAGCAGACCGGCCGAAAATACGAAAAGGGGATGTATTCGGCGCCGTCCGCCGCGAGCTCCTCCCATTCCTCCGCATCAAAAAAATCGCGGTTGACATGTCCGTCCACATGATAGGACACCGCGCCGTGAATGGACGCCTCCGAGAGCAGGAAATGATCGAACAGCCCGCTTTTCAAAAGCTGGTTCATGAATTGCTTCTGATCCTTTAACAAAAAAGATTTCATAGACGATACTCCGATTTATAAAATGCTGTGCCTCCGGCAGTTCTTTTCATTTCCCCCGCAGGGAATACCAGCCGCCAAAGAGTGCCGCGCCGAGAAACACGCCAAAATCCGAGCAGTTAAAGACAATCCGGC
>CAMTZV010000377.1 GCA_947086625.1 uncultured bacterium
AAAGCTTTATCCCGTAATCCCGCTTCTGCGTGGACGGCGAGGCGATCTCCACAATCCAGTCGGGCGCACCGTTGCAGCCCCGCTCGTCGAGCTTTTCCCTGTCGCAGATCACGGAAATGTCCGGCTCCACATAGTTGTAGGCGTCCTGATTTAAAAATACCGCAAAGGGCGCGGGATAAACCTCGCAATCCCCCTTTTTTTCACGGATATAAGTTTCAATTTTCCATGCCAGCGTATGACAGATCCTCTGATGTATCCGCGAGGGTGTCGCCATATCATAAATCTGTCCGTCGATCAGCTCCGCGCGCGTTCCGTCCGGCAGCGCATAAATGTCGTCAACCGTATAAATTTCTTCCTGCTGCAATGCTTCCATGAGAGTCTCCTTTCCGTCCTTTTAAAGGCTTATTTTTTCCCGACAACCTCTTTCAAAAGCAGCGCTTTCCCCAGATCGCCCTCCACCCGGATCTTTTTCAGCGTGAACGCCAGAACCGGGTCCAGTTTGCCCTCCATGATCTTCAAAAGCGTCTGCGCCGTGCAGGTGATGAGCACATCCCGGTCGTAGTACTCGTACGGCTCCACGTACGCCTTTCCCTCCTTAAATTCCAGATAAAACGCGCCTGCCGCCTCGCCCTCGATGTTGAACTGAAACGCCACATGGCCCTCGATGCCGCTGACATCGGCCTTTTGCGCGATACCCTGTACCTGCTCCACTAACTGTTCATACGTCATAGTATCCTCCTTCTTTGTCTCAACCATTGTTTCCCTTTCATACCGTACCCGGCTCCCCTGCCCGCCCGTCCGGGGGCAGCGCCCCGCGCAGCCGCCTCACTCAAACAGGCTCAGCCGCTCCACGAGCTTTCCGCGCTCCCCGGCGCTTTTCATCACCTCCGCCACCGTCGTCTTTCGCAGCGTACGATTATTGTGCAGAAAGCGCTGCAGTGTAAGCGTCCAGAGCGCAGGCCACAGAAGAGGGCATCTCCCCGCCTTCGGGAAATTTAAGTTCATCTGGTGGTGGAACGCCCGCACATACGCGGAGAGTCCCGAGCCGTGGATAGCCACCATGCGCCCCTTCTCCGATTTCCCGAATTCCTCCGCATCGATGATCTCCTGCAAAAACAGATCCAGATACGCATCCTCCTTCACCTGTGCATCCCCAGGCGCAAGAAACGGCTCTGCCGCGCGCGCATCCATACCAAGCTCCCGCACGCAAAGCGCGCTCACCGCCGCCGCAAACTGTTCCACCCGCAGCATCCGCGCAAGCTGTGCCGCCTCAAGCGCCGCCTCAAGCGGCTGCCTCTCCCAGAATACGACCCAGTCGCACAGGAGCTTTATCCCAAAGCCGGCAGTCAGAAAATGCTGTAAGAGATGCAAAAGCAGTTCAAAGCCGTGATAAGCGCCGGTGAGCGCCGGGAGCGGGATGCCCATGCAGTTCTGCAGACGCACCGACTTTTTTGCCTCCCGCAGACACCTCGTCACGCGCTCGTTCGTCGCCTGATTGTCAAACGGCTCGACCATCATACTGTGAAGCTCCACCTCGATGCGCGCCTTCCCGATCATGCCGACATGGTGCAGATGCAGCCTTGGCCCGTCCTCCGCAAAGCCGTGCCGCTTCAGACATGCTATGGCCCGCTCCACACTTTCGTCGGAAAAGAGCAAAAGATCGACATCCGCGGACTTGCGCAGCTCCGGCTGCGGGAAAAACTCCGCGGTGGAAACGCCCTTTAAAACCGCCGCCTCAATCCCGTCCTCCTGCAAAATACCGATCAGATATTTCGTGTAAAAGAGAAGCCGGTAGGAATGCATGACCGCCTGCCCGGTCTGCCTTTGCAGCGCATGCCGCACCGCAGAGTCCCCCGACGGGTATGCGCTCCACGTCTCGCAGATGAGCGGCGCGACCGCGTGTGCACGTGCGAGAGACAAAAGCCTCTGCTCGTCCACGCCCTGCATAAACGCCCAGCCGGAGGGCATCTCCCGCTTTAATGAATATTTCAGCAGCGCCATCAAACACCGCGCCTGTGCATCCACTGCCATCCTGCCGCTCCTCTCCTGCAGTAACGATTCAGCCTAGGGCTTCACTGTTACTCTCCTGTAGATTCTGTAACTAAACTTATCATAGCATTTTTTTGTGCTAAATGGTATACTTGATCGAAAAGATGTGCATGTTCCGCTTCACCCGATAGGAGACTCCCATGACAAACCATTCTCGGAAAAAGAAATCCCACCTGTGGCTGATCGTCTCTGTTCTGCTGCTCGTCCTCGCCGCCGTATGCTTCGCCGGAGTCTTTTTTGTGCGCCGCGCTGCATCCGACTACTACAACGCGCGCTATCTTAACGTCTCTTTCGCGGACGATAACCGCGACTACTCCGAGTCAACAGACGAGCTTGAAAATCCGGGCGGCGGCTTCTACTGCCTGCACGGCTACATGCTCTCCGAGGACATGACAGAGACGGCGCTCGACGAGTTGCTGGCGCGCGATATCCACATGAACGAGAGCAAGACGCTCGTGCTTCTGGAAATCAATCTGCTGCGCTATCGCGACACGGCGCTGAGCGCTCATGCGCTCACACAGATCGAGCGCATACTCCATGCATGGGAGGAAGCCGGCTTTCAGATCATCCTGCGCTTTCTCTACGACTGGGACGGCAAGGCCGCCGATGCGGACCCGGACGAGCTGGATCAGATCATCAAACACATGACCCAGGCTGCGCCCGCCGTGAACGCCCACGCAGACGCCATCTACACGATGCAGGGCATCTTTGTCGGCTCGTGGGGCGAGATGCACGGCAGCAAGCACACACAGACAGAACCGATGTGCGCGCTTATGGAGCATTTAGATGAAGTCATCGATCCCGGCATCTTTCTCGCCGTGCGCACGCCGGCCCACCGGCGCACAATCTTAAACTCCGCCGGGATATTCCCTGAAAAAAGCGCGCTCGCCGCACGGCTTGGGCTGTACAACGACGGGATGCTCGGCTCCGAAAATGACCTCGGCACCTACGGAGATACGGACAAAAATGCCTCCCTGGCCCTCTCCGACCACTGGCTGCGCGCCCAGGAGCTGGAGTATCAGAATGAGCTCTGCCGCTTTGTGCCAAACGGCGGGGAGGTCGTCATCGACAACCCGCTCAACGACCTTGATGCCGCCGTCGAAGCGCTTGGCACGATGCACGTCTCCTACCTCAA
>CAMTZV010000378.1 GCA_947086625.1 uncultured bacterium
GCGATCACCCGTTACGTTACCGTAGGGCTTGCAATCATCCAGTCCGTAGCGCTGGGCATCAGCTTTGGCAGACAGGGATGGCTGTATGATTATAATGCATGGTCAGTGATTCAGGTTGTCGTAATTTTGACCGCCGGTTCTGCGGTTCTCATGTGGATCGGCGAGCGTATCACGGAGCGGGGCGTCGGAAACGGTATTTCCATCGTTTTGGTCATCAATATTATTTCCAGGATCCCGAACGATCTCGGTACGCTCTGGCAGCAATTTATTTCCGGTAAGAGCGTTGCGCGGGCGGTGCTTGCAGCGGTCGTCATCGTGGCGATCATCCTTGCGCTGGTCGTATTTGTAGACATTCTGCAAAATGCGGAGCGCAAGATTCCGGTGCAGTATTCACGTAAGATTCAGGGACGCAAGCAGGTCGGCGGACAGAGCAGCAACATTCCGCTCAAGGTCAACACCGCGGGCGTCATCCCGATTATTTTTGCGCAGTCCATCATGCAGACCCCGGTTATTATCGCGGGTATGTTTGGGGCAGGAAACGGAACGGGCGTCGGGTCTCAGATTTTGAGATACCTGAACCAGTCCAACTGGTGCGATCCGAAGCAGCCGATCTACACGATCGGTCTGGTCGTTTACCTTGTGCTGATCGTCGCATTCGCTTACTTCTACACCTCGATCACCTTCAATCCGTTGGAGATCGCGGACAACATGAAAAAGCAGGGCGGCTTTATCCCCGGTATCCGTCCGGGCAAGCCCACGAGCGACTATCTGAATTCCATTTTGGGCTATATCATTTTTATCGGCGCGATCGGTCTGTCTATCTGTGCGTTTATTCCGATCTTTTTCAACGGTGTGTTCAACGCATCCGTATCCTTTGCGGGAACGTCGATCATCATTATCGTCGGTGTTGTCGTTGAGACGATCAAGCAGATTGAGTCACAGATGCTTGTGCGCCATTATAAAGGATTTTTAAGTAATTAAAAGTAACAGTTCAGCCATCAGCTGCGAGATGCACACAGCATGTACGAATGTGTGCGTTTAGCGGCTGAACTGTTACTGATATTTTATTTAAGGAGGATTTTACTATGAAGATTATCATGTTGGGCGCGCCCGGCGCGGGGAAGGGCACGCAGGCAAAGCAGATCGCGGGGAAATACGGCATTCCGCACATTTCCACCGGTGATATCTTTCGCGCGAACATCAAGAACGGCACAGAGCTGGGGAAAAAAGCAAAGGAATTTATGGATCAGGGGCTGCTCGTTCCCGATGAGCTGACATGCGATCTGGTGATGGACCGCATCGGACAGGACGACTGCAAAAACGGCTTTGTGCTGGACGGATTTCCGCGGACGATCCCCCAGGCCGAGGCTTTGGACGCGGCGCTCACAAAGATCGGCGAGAAAATGGATTACGCGATTGACGTGGATGTGCCGGACGAGAACATCGTAAACCGCATGGCGGGCAGACGCGCATGTCTGGACTGCGGCGCGACCTATCACATCGTTTCCCTGCCGCCGAAGACGGAGGGCAAATGCGATGCGTGCGGCGCCGATCTCGTGCTGCGCGATGACGACAAGCCGGAGACCGTGCAGAAGCGCCTTGGCGTTTACCATGAGCAGACCCAGCCGCTGATCGATTACTACAAAAAGCAGGGCATTTTAAAATCTGTGGATGGAACACAGCCGATGGAGGCCGTTTTTACATCCATCACAGATATTTTAGGAGCCTGAGCAGATGCCGGTAACAATCAAGAGTGCGGAAGGCATAGAACTGATGCGTATTGCCGGACAGATCCTCGGCAGAGTGCACAATGAGGTGGCAAAGGAATTAAAGGCGGGTATGACGACACATGATATTGACCGTCTGGCCGAGGAGCTGATCCGCAGCTACGGCTGTATCCCATCCTTTTTAAATTATGAGGGATTTCCTGCCAGCGTGTGCGTCTCGGTGAATGACGAGGTTGTCCACGGTATACCGAGCAAAAAGCGCGTCTTGAAAGACGGGGATATCGTAAGCCTTGACATGGGCGTTATCTACAAGGGCTACCAGTCCGATGCGGCCCGGACGCACGGCATCGGAGAGATCTCGAAGGAGGCCAGACTCCTGATCGAGCGGACGCGGGAGAGCTTTTTTGCGGGCGCGCGCATGGCGCGTGCAGGCGGCAGGCTTTTCGATATCGGAAAGGCGATCGACGCATACGTGCGTCCCTATGGCTACGGCATTGTCCGTGACCTGTGCGGGCATGGCATCGGCCGGAATATGCACGAGGAGCCGGAGGTGCCCAATTACCGTGTCAGAAGGCGCGGCATGAAGCTGCGCGCGGGTATGACGCTGGCGATCGAGCCGATGATCAACGCCGGGACTTATGCGGTGCGCTGGAAGAAGAACGGCTGGACGGTTGTGACAGCGGACGGGGCGCTCTCCGCGCATTACGAAAACACGGTTCTCGTGACAGCAGGCGGGCCGGAGATCCTCTCGCTTGTGGATGAGTAGCGGGCAGGCAATACGTGGAAGTTTATAGAAGATTGTTATAGCATTGATATAGGAGGAATGAAATGTCGAAAGCAGATGTAATCGAGGTAGAAGGGGTAGTAGTGGAGAAGCTGCCAAACGCATTTTTTAAAGTGGAGCTGGAGAACAAGCACCAGATTCTGGCGACGATCAGCGGAAAGCTCCGCATGAATTTTATCCGCATTCTGCCGGGCGATAAGGTGACGATCGAAATGTCACCCTATGATCTGACCAAGGGCAGAATCATCTGGAGAGATAAGTAAAAGGCCGCGGGCAGGGGAAAAGTTCCCCTGCCCGATTTTCGTTTTCTGTCACCACTGGTGCGTCTCATTTTTCGTGCGGATCAGTCTCGTGCACTTCGCAAGCTTCATCGCATTGTTGGCGCCGCTCTTGCAGTAGAGCTTATTTGATTTCACGGTCGTCTCGCCGAATTTGCTGTTCGTAGCAGAATTCATAGAAATGCAGCAGCGGCCGCCCTTGATCGTGTTATTTACAATGCTGTTTTTGTATTTTGCCGAATCGGCAAAGCTCCCGAACATGGCAATGGAGAGCCCGTCCGAGTAGGACTGGGAATAGCGCTTGCTTTTTGTAATGATCCGGTTGTTTTTCACCGTAAAGCCGACGGTGTTGTGCAGCGTGAGCGCCTGCGAGGAGGTGCCTGTGAT
>CAMTZV010000379.1 GCA_947086625.1 uncultured bacterium
AGCGGCGTAAAGGATGCCGAGGTTACGGTGACCTCCTCCGCGCTGGGTGAGATGTCGACGATGTTTGGCAGCGGCGTGCAGGTCGATATTTACGGGGAGGAGCAGGATACGCTCATTGAGATCAGCGGGGACATTGCGGCGATGTTAGAGGAGATGACGGGCCTTGAAAACATCGATGACGGTCTGGCGAACGCGGATGAGTCGGTGCGTCTTTCCATCGACCGGAACAAGGCGGCGGCCTGCGGCCTGACGAGCGCGCAGATTTTACAGGCGATTGCGGCGCGCACGGCGACGGACGCAACGGCGATCACGATGAACAAGGACGGCGTGAACTTAGACGTGCGCCTTGTGAACGAGACGGAGCCTTTGACGTATGAAAACCTGCTGGAGCTCGAGCTTGAGGCGGAGACGGTGAACGAGGACGGCGAGCCGGTGACGAAGAAATACAAGCTGTCTAAATTTGCGACGATGTCCGAGGGGACGAGCATGGATTCGATCACGCGGGAAAACCAGAGCCGCTACATGTCCGTGACCGCGGACGTGAAGGACGGCTACAACGCGACGCTGCTCTCGCGCACACTCGAGGAAAAATTAGAGGGCTACCGCGTGCCGGACGGCTATTCGGTGGAGATCGGCGGCGAGACCGAGCAGGTCATGGACATGGTTTACCAGATGCTGAAGGCGCTCGCGCTCGGCGGGCTGCTCGTCTAC
The DNA here is from genome assembly GCA_947086625.1 of uncultured bacterium. Lineage (GTDB taxonomy): Bacteria > Bacillota > Clostridia > Lachnospirales > Lachnospiraceae > W0P33-017. The sequence goes on from CAMTZV010000379.1 coordinate 712, forward strand.
CTTGTCATGGTGGCGCAGTTCCAGAGCCTGCTCAGCCCCTTTATCATTATCTTTACGATTCCGCTCGCGTTTACGGGCGGCATGCTGGGCCTTGCGGTGTTCGGAAAAAATATTTCCGCCATGTCGCTGATGGGCTTTATGATCCTGATGGGGACGGTTGTCAACAACGGTATTGTGTTTGTGGATTATGCGAACCAGCTTCGGCTTGCGGGCGTGGATAAGCGGACGGCGCTCATCGCTACGGGAAAGACGCGTATGCGCCCGATTCTCATGACGGCGATGACAACGATCCTCTCGATGAGTGTCATGGTATTCTCACAGGACGCCGGAAACGCGATGCAGAAGGGCATGTCGATCGTTGTGGCGGCGGGGCTTGTGTACGCGACGCTCATGACGCTGTTTATCGTGCCCGTCATGTATGATATTTTATACCGCAGACAGCCGCGCGTCATCGACGTGGGCGACGATCTCGACGAGATCCCGGACGAGACGAGCGAGCTGATTGAGCAGTTAAATCGGTAGCAGCATGCACGGCTTCCGTGCCGGATGCAGTGTTCACCGGGGAACGCGATTCATATAGTGTAAGGAAGGCGAGGAGGCGCTATGCAGCACGAATACAGCAGTAAAAAATCACATCTGATCAAACGGTATTATCCGTACCTGAAAAAATACAGAAAGACGATGTATCTCGATTTGTTCTGCGCGGCGCTCACCTGTCTGTGCGATGTGGTGCTGCCGCTCATTCTGCGGAAGATTACGGACCTTGCAATGACGGATCTGGCGGCGCTGACCGTTTCGCTCGTGTTGAAGCTCGCGGCAGTTTATTTTGTGCTGCGGCTGATCGACGCGGCGGCGCAGTATTTTATGGCGGACATGGGGCATGTCATGGGTGTCTACATCGAGACGGATATGCGCCGGGACGCCTTTGACCATCTGCAAAAGCTGGGCTATACGTACTATTCCAATACGAAGATCGGCCAGATCATGGGGCGCATCACAAACGATCTGTTTGAGGTGACGGAGTTTTCACATCACTGCCCGGAGGAATTTTTTATCGCGGGGCTGAAGTTTATCGTGAGCTTCTCGATCCTGTGTACGTACAACGTGTGGCTGACGCTGCTCATCTTTATCTGCGTGCCGCTGATGGCGGTTGTCTCGGTCATTTTAAATCAGAATCTGCGGGCGGCGTTCCGCAGGCAGCGCGTGCAGATCGGGGAATTAAACGCGCAGATCGAGGATTCGCTGCTCGGGGAGCGGGTTGTGAAGGCGTTTGCCGCCGAGGAGATGGAGGCGGAAAAGTTTGCCGAGGGAAATACGGCGTTCCAGCGCATCAAAAAGCAGACGTACCACTTTATGGCGCTGTTCCAGTCATCGACGCGGCTGTTTGACGGGCTGATGTATCTCGTCGTCGTGCTTGCGGGCGGGCTGTTTGTCATCTACGGGCATATCACGCCCGGTGATCTGGTGGCGTATGTCCTGTATGTTTCGACGCTGATCGCCACGATCCGGCGGATTGTGGAGTTTGCGGAGCAGTTCCAGCGCGGCATGACGGGCATCGAGCGCTTTTTTGAGATTATGGACGCGCCGATTGAGATCGAGGACGTGGAGGGTGCAGAGGAGCTAAAGGTCACGGAGGGGCGCATCGAGCTTGACGACGTGAGCTTCGAGTATCCCGACGACCACAATCAGGTGCTGCGGCACCTGTCGCTTAAGATTGAGCCGGGCGAGCGCGTGGCGCTTGTGGGCCCTTCCGGCGGGGGTAAGACGACGCTCTGTAATCTGATTCCCCGCTTTTACGACGTGACGGACGGAAGCATCCGCATCGACGGGCAGGATATCCGCGGCGTGACGTTAAAGAGCCTGCGCGGCTCCATCGGCATCGTGCAGCAGGACGTGTATCTCTTCAGCGGCACGGTGGCGGAAAATATTGCCTACGGCAGGGAGGGCGCGAGCCGTGACGAGATCGTGGAGGCGGCGCGTCTGGCGGGCGCGGACGAATTTGTACGGCAGCTAAAGGACGGGTACGACACGTATGTGGGCGAGCGCGGCGTAAAGCTCTCCGGCGGGCAGAAGCAGCGCATTTCGATCGCGCGTGTGTTTCTGAAAAATCCGAAGCTGCTCATTCTGGATGAGGCGACGAGCGCGCTTGACAACGAGAGCGAGCTGCTCGTCGGAAAGAGCCTGGAGCGGCTCGCAAAGGGGCGTACGACGCTCACGATCGCGCACCGGCTGACGACGATCCGGCACTACGACCGGATTCTCGTGCTCGAGGGCGACGGGATTGCGGAGGCGGGCACTCATGAAGAGCTGCTGGAGAAGGGCGGGATTTATTACCGGCTGTGGAATGGGATTGTGTAGGAACCGCGATTGCCATGCCGCCGGGGAACATGTTGTTCCCGACAAAGACACGCTTCCGCTCGGATAAAAACGCAACGGATGCCAGGCTCGAAAACACCTCGCCAG
>CAMTZV010000380.1 GCA_947086625.1 uncultured bacterium
CGGCACGCAGGTGTGCAGGCATAACGGGAAGATTTTTGACCGAAGCTATAAAGCGGATCTGGATATCACAAACAATTCGGACGCGGTTTATCGGTTGTATGCACGAAAACAGGACAGCTATTATGTAAATAAGGTGACAGGCTTTGAAATGTCGGATCTGCGACCGGATCTGATCGACCGCGTCAGAAAGATGAGCCGCATTCGCGACATAAACCATCCATGGCTGACAATGGAGGATGAGGAGCTTCTTCGCAGTGCGGGCCTGATCCTGAAGGATGACGAAAATCGTCGGGAGGGGATTACCCTTGCGGCGATCCTTCTGTTTGGAAAGGACATTACGATTATGTCTGCGCTTCCACAGCATAAGACGGATGCCATTTTCCGGGTGGAAAATATGGATCGCTATGATGACCGGGATGTGATTATAACAAATCTGTTGGACACGTATGACCGGTTGATGGAGTTTGGAAGAAAGCATTTGAGCGATCCGTTTGTTTTGGAGGGAATTAACAGTGTCAGCGCCAGAGATAAAATCCTCCGGGAGATCTTTTCCAATCTGCTGGCGCACCGCGATTATTCTTCGGCTTACGTTGCAAAATTTGTGATTGAGAAAGAGCGCATGTATACGGAGAATGCCAACCGGGCGCACTGTTTTGGTGCGCTTGATCTGTCGAATTTTGAACCGTTCCCGAAAAACCCGGCGATTTCCAAGGTTTTTCGCGAGGCGTCGCTGGCGGATGAGCTTGGCTCGGGAATGCGGAACACTTATAAGTATACAAAGCTGTATTCGGGAGGTACACCGGAGTTTATTGAGGGAAATGTATTTAAAACCGTGATTCCGCTTGACGCTGTATCGGTCGGAAAAGTCGGGCCGTCTCAGTCTAACTTGGTCAGTGACCAAGTTAGTGACCAAGTCAGTGACCAAGTCAGTGACCAAGTCAGTGACCAAGTCAGTGACCAAGTTAGTGACCAAGTCAGCACGCAAACGACGGATCATTCGGACAAAATGAAAAAGGAGCAGGATATTTTTCAGCGCGTTCTCGTCTTTTGCAAGACTGAAAAGAGCAAGAAGGAAATTTGTGAGTATATGGGCTATCGTAACCGGACATTTTTTACAAGAAAATATTTGGCTCCGTTGCTTCAAATGGGTGAGCTGTGCATGACGAACCCGCAAAAGCCCAATAGCCGAAGCCAGAAATATATAGCCGTTGAAAAAAACGAGCCAGGGCGGTAACTGTGTAACAGTTCGGCCCAGGACTTTGCAATCACTGCAAAGTCCGTAAGAACAGGTAAATTCAGCCAGAGAATCCAGCCCTTTGCCGCAGGCAAATTTTAAATGGGCTGGATTCCGTAACAGTGAAGCCAAAGGCTGAACTGTTGCGTAACTGTAAAAAATCGTTTCTGTTTCTCTTGCAACCGGGCATGGAATGTATTAGAATATTCTTATCTATGAATATAAGAATCTGGAAACGGGAGGTGTTTGATGGAGCATAAGAACCCGCTTCTGGCGGAGAATCAGAGCGTACATAGGTTTATTACGATTGGTGAGATCATGCTGCGGCTGACACCGCCAAATTATGAAAAGATCCGCGTGGCGACGAATTTTGAGGCGAGCTACGGCGGAAGTGAGGCAAATATTGCGCTGGCGCTGGCGAATCTTGGCATAGACAGCACCTTTTTTACGGTCGTGCCGAACAACAGCCTTGGAAAGAGCGCAGTGCGTATGCTGCGCAGCAACGACGTTCACTGCACGCCGGTCATTCTCTCAACGCCGGAGCAGACCCCGACGCACCGGCTTGGCAGCTATTATCTCGAGACGGGCTACGGTATCCGCGCCAGCAAGGTGACCTACGACCGGAAGCATTCCGCGATGGCGGAGTTTGATTTTGAGACGGTCGATCTGAACGCGCTTTTGGGCGATTTTACCTGGCTGCATTTGAGCGGCATTACGCCGGCACTCTCGAAAAGCTGCGGCAGGCTCATTTTAGAGAGTCTTCGGATCGCCCGGGAGAAGGGCATGACGATCAGCTTTGACGGCAATTTCCGCAGCAAGCTCTGGACGTGGGAGCAGGCGCGGGATTTCTGTACGCAGTGTCTGCCGTATATTGATGTGCTCATGGGTATCGAGCCGTATCATCTGTGGCGGGACGAGGAGGATCATGACAAGGGGGACGTAAAGGACGGCGTGCCTTTACAGCCGAGCTACGAGCAGCAGGATGAGATCTTTCAGGCGTTCATCGAGCGCTATCCGAACTTAAAGTGCATCGCGCGCCATGTCCGCTATGCGCACAGCGGGAGTGAGAACAGCTTAAAGGCGTTTATGTGGTACGAGGGGCACACGTTTGAGAGCAAGCTGTTTACGTTCAATATCTTAGACCGTGTGGGCGGCGGCGATGCGTTTGCCAGCGGGCTCATCTACGCGATGATGAACGATTACAGGCCGATGGACATTATCAATTTCGCGGTGGCGAGCAGCGTAATCAAGCACACGATCCGCGGCGACGGAAACATCACGGACGACGTGTCCACGATCCAGAACCTGATGAACATGAACTATGACATTAAGCGATAGAAAACAGACGACGATCAAGGGAGGTATATGATTATGAAAACATTAGAGGAGCTGGGCTTTGAGCTTCGGCATATTGGCATCAACTGTGAGAACGAGCAGGAGGCAGACGCGGTTGCGCAGTCGTTCGACGATATTTTTGGCTTCAAAAAGAAGGTCGGAAACAGCTCGATCTTTGCGGGCACGGCAGTTGAGGCGATGAAGGAGCCCTATTTGGGAGAAAAAGGACATATCGCCATTGGCACGACCGACGTGGCGGAGGCGGTCGCGTATCTGAAGGGACAGGGCGTGAGGTTTAACATGGATTCCGCGAAATATAAGGAAGAGAAGATGATTGCCGTTTACCTGGAGCAGGAGATCGGCGGCTTTGCGGTACATCTGGTGCAGAAATAAAAGGCGGCTGCGGCTGCTTCAATAAAACGATAAGGGGACTTACAAGATGTTAAAACGGAAGAATGGCAATTACCAGACGCTTTTGAATGCATTAAACGAGGCGGAGCAGACAGTTACGAATGTCTCTCCGAGCTGGCCGGAGGGGGTAAATGAGAAGTCGCTGAAGGGCGAGCTGAACCGGCTGGTTGCAAATGAGGTGCGCTTATC
>CAMTZV010000381.1 GCA_947086625.1 uncultured bacterium
ACGGCTGAAGAGCTTCGCAAAATTTTAGGAATCAGTAAAACGGCAGTAGAAAACAATATTTCATTTCTGCGTGAAAATGGCTATATCGAGAGAGTTGGTTCAAAAAAAGCAGGGTATTGGAATGTGTTATAGAGAACAGAGAAAGAATTTGAAGGAGGACACAGCATCAACCGGACGCAGAGCCGACAGACTTGTGAAAAATCACAGTCTGTCGGCTATTTTTACACTAGTCCCTGTCCCCGCCGTTTTCCGACTACCTCTCCGGCAGGCTGGAAATGTAAGCGGGATCGACCGCCGGGACGTCGTACATGCCGTAGGTTTTGATGCCGTCGTCCTGCGGCTGAGTGAAAAGCTTTGACAGCGGTAAATGTCGTAATCCCCGCCGCTGATATTTGTGACAGGGCGCTCCATGTCGATCAGGGCGGCGTATTCCTCCCGCAGATAGTTTGCGGCGGCATCCAGCCGATCATAAGGGCCGTCGTGCGTGAATGCGTACTCCTGCGGGAGCGTTCTGGCGGGCGTAAAGGTGATCGTCGCGGTCATCATGAGATCAACGTCGATCCGAACGCCGTCTGCCTGCGCGGTGAGCGCGGTCGGGTCAAAATATCCGTCCGGGACGCATTCGCCGTTCATTTCGTATTTTTCTGTGATCTCCTGCCTCGTCTCCTCGTCGGGGGAGTTGTCCGCGACGGTGAGTGCGTCGGCGTCAAGGCCGAGCTTTTCTGCGGTATCGAGCAGAAAAGCGCGCATTTCGTCAGGATCCGCGCCCCGAAAATCCGCGCATTCCTCGTCAAAGAAAAGGTTGTTTTTATAGACCGGGAGCGTGTCGGGCGTCGCTGCCTCGCTCCACGGATTTGCATTCACAAGCTCTGCGATATCGTAGGCCTGAATGGTTCCCGTGCTGCCGTCATAGCCGGTCCATCCGTCGACGGTGAGCAGCGGAAGCTCCTGCGGCGCATTCCCTGCATCGCCGCGCGGCGGTTCCCCGGGATTCCCGTATGGCTCTTTAGGTGCATCCGGTTCGGCTGGGCGCTCGCCGTCTTTGCCCGGCATTGGCCCGCACCCGTTCGGTCTCCTCGAGTATATCGTCGTGTAAAAACTGCAAAGCGTCGCTTAACTGTTCCTGGTTCAAACCTTTCTTCACAGAAATCCCTCCTGTTCCAGATACGCGCGCAGGCCCAGCCTTGTGCGGTAGAGCATACTCTTTACCTTTGATTCACTCATATTATAATAGGAAGCAATCTCGCGGATGGAGTCCGTGTAGAAATACCGTCCGACAAACGCGGTGCGGGCTTCGGGCGAGAGCGTGCGAAGGTAGGCGCAGACATCCTCCGCGAGCAGCCGTGCATCGACGCGCTGCTCGGTCGTATCGCCCTCGGAGACGCATTCGCCCAGCTCAGAGAGGGAGCGCGTATACTGCGAGGCGCGTCGTTTTTTCCGGTTTTTCGTGCGGTAAACGTCGATCGCGAGCTGGCGCGTGATCTTTCCGAGATAGGTCGCAAGGACGCCGGGCCTGTGCGGCGGCATCGAATACCATGCGCGCAGGTAGGTGTCGTTGACGCTCTCTTTGCCGTCCTCGCGGTCGGCGAGAATGTTGCAGGCAATTTTCGTGAGGTAGCGGCTGTATTTTAGCTCGGTTTCCGAGATCGCCTGTTCATTGCGCTGCCAGTAGAGGGCAACGATTTCATCATCCTGCATGGCATGTCCTCCTTCTTTCGGGTATCCCCCGTTCGCTCTGCGTGCGGGCGTCTTCACCATACATCCCGACAAAAATGCGGATCGGTTGCACTTATCTTAGCATAATTTTTCGCATTCCGACCATTACTATTCACGGCTCAGGAGCCGCTCATAGTAACGATTCGGGGCGATATGCCGAATTTTGCTGCGCAAAAATCGCCCCTCACTCCTGAATCATGTTCTTACGGAACGCGCAGCCATTGCGCGTTCCTGAGGCGTAAAAAGTAACTTCCGACCACCTTAATCCAAAAGTAAAGTGATACTGGCGGTTGACAGTCAACGAGAGAAAAACTAAAATAGAAAGGGAACTATCAGACGAAGACAAGAGAGGACAACCAATGAGAAAAAGACGTTTTTCGGTTATCGCGGCAGCGCTTGCGGCGGGCATGATACTTTTGTCGGCGCCCGTGGCGGTGTCTGCAACGGAGCCGGGAGAGGATTACGGGGATATAGCGGACGATGAGCAGGAGGAGGGCGAGCAGACGACGATTCCGGCGCCGGGCGCGGATGAAGGGAATTCGGGCGGCAACTCCGGCGGCAGCTCGGGCGGCAATTCCGGCGGTAACTCCGGCGGAGGAAACAGCAGCGGCACTTCATCACAGGGCCAGGGAGGGAGCACGTCAAAATCCTCGGACAGCAGCCTCGCCTCACTCGGGATCTCGCCGGGCAGCTTAAGCCCTGCGTTTTCGCCGGGCACCTACGAGTACACGGCTACCGTGGACGCGGATGTGACGCGGGTATCCATCCCGGCGCGCCCAAGCAGCAGCAAGGCGGTCATCGCCTCGGTGAGCGGCGCGCGCTCGATCAAGCCCGGAACGAATACGGTAAAGGTTGTCGTGGAAGCGGAAAACGGTACGACGAGCACTTACACGATCACGGTAATCTGCGGTACGGCGGGCGCACAGTATCCGCCGCCTGCGGCTGATCCGTCCGATTCACAGCAGACGGATGTGCCGACGGAGGGAGAGCCTGCTGGGCCGACCGGGGAGATCGAAAGTGTGGATGACGAGAAGGAGCCGGAGGAGACGGACAAGGACACGGATGAAGCGGTCAGCTTCGATTCCAACGGCTATCTGATCTACAAGGGTAACGCATATATCCCGTCGGATCTGATGCCGGAGGGAGAATATGTGTCGCTGGATAAATACAACAAGCTCTACGAGCAGGCGCAGGCGGACAAGACAAAGAGCAATCGTCTGATGATTATTTTTGTGGTTGCGCTCGTGCTGCTCGCGATCGTCATCGTCAATCTCGTGTTCAAGCTGCGGGATGTCCGACAGGACGCGGCGCTTGGCATCGGCGGGCCTGACGACGACGAGGGGGATCTGTATGCACAGGAGAAAAAGGCGGCCCGCTCGTCGAGGGCGCGGGGAAAAGCGAAGGAAATGAATACCGGGGGAATACCGGATATGCGGATGCCGGAGCCGGC
>CAMTZV010000382.1 GCA_947086625.1 uncultured bacterium
GCCAGATTTAGGTTCTGGTGGGAGACCGTGCAGGTTCAAGTCCTGTTATCCGCATCTGGCGGCGCAAATTTGAACACATTTGATTTCGCGCCGCCTTCCATTCTACTAATATTCAAATCAGCGTTTCCGGTTATCAGAAACATTCTTGACAATACGTGTGGCACGTATTACTATTTTCACAAGGAGAAAAATGAAAGATAAAGACCTGTTGAAGCTTTTAAAGAAAGCAGGATGGCGCGTCGTCAGAATCAACGGCAGTCATCATGTCCTTCAAAAAGACAAACAGACAACGGTAATCCCCGTTCACGGAAAAGACATTCCGGTCGGCTTGCTCAATGCAATTCTCAAAGAAACAGGTCTGAAATAATCCTGTTCTCCCATCCATGCTACATATAATCTGGAGGTTTTACGTTATGTTATTTGTGTATCCTGCTATTTTTCACAAAGAAGCCGACTCCTTTTGGGTTGAATTTCCCGATCTGGAAGGGTGCCATACTTACGGGACATCCGTTGCAGAAACAATGAAGGCAGCGCAAGAAGCACTCTGCGCTTATCTGCTCACCCTTCTTGAGCAGGACAGCGTGCCCGCACCGCCTTCCGATATTTCTTTGATTCATGCAGATAACGGCTTTACGTCCCTTGTCTCCTGCGATATCAACCAATACAAGGATACAAAGGCTGTCAAAAAGACATTGACGATCCCGTCATGGCTCAACGAACGTGCCATCTCTATGGGCATAAATTTCTCGCAGGTATTGCAGGAGGCCCTTTTGTCAAAAATACAGGCCTGAATTATGCCGCCGCGTCCTTCTCCCGCCCGTACAGCACCTTCAGCACAATCGGCGTCAGGATGCTCGAGACGATAATCAGCAAAATGACCGACGTAAAATACTCCGGCGTGAGCATCCCGGCGGCAAGACCCCTCTGGGCCACGATCAGGGCGACCTCACCGCGCGTCATCATGCCGACACCGATCTTTAAACTGTCGCCGAAGTCAAACCGGCAAAGCTTTGCCATCAGGCCGCAGCCGACGATCTTCGAGAGCAGCGCCACCGCCACAAACCCCGCGGAAAAAAGCAAAAGCGAGGCGTTTACATGCTCGATGCTCGTCTTAAACCCGATGCTCGCAAAAAAGATCGGCCCGAAGATCATGTAGGAGCTGACATCCATCTTGCGGTCGATGTAGGAGGAATCCTGGATCGAGCAGAGCACGATGCCCGCCACATACGCCCCCGTAATGTCCGCGATCCCGAAAAACTCCTCCGCCGCATAGGCAAAAAAGAAGCAGAGCGCGAGACTTAAGATCGGAATGCGCTGTGTGTGCGGATACAGCTCGTCGAGCTTTTTAAACAGACGGAACACGATCATGCCCACAACAAACGCCGCGACAAAAAAGAGCAGCGTCGAGATGATTACGCCCGTAGGGCTCTTGCCCGGATTTTTAAAGCCGATCACAAAAGTGAGCACGAGGATGCCGATCACGTCATCGATGATCGCCGCGCTCAAAATCGTCGTGCCGACCCTGCCCTTTAGCTTGCCGAGCTCCTTCAACGACTGCACGGTAATGCTGACGCTCGTGGCCGTCATGATTACGCCCATGAACACCGCCGTGTAAAATTTCTCCGATCCCCACGGCGCAGCCCCATAAAAGCCCATGTAGAGAAGCGTTCCGCCGACCAGCGGGACAAATACGCCCGCGCAGGCGATCAGAAACGCCACCGGCCCCGTTTTCACAAGCTCCTTTAAATCCGTCTCAAGGCCCGCCGAAAACATGAGCAAAACGACGCCTACCTCCGCCATATCCATCAAAAAATCCGACTGCTGCACCAGTCCCAGCACGCTCGGCCCGATGAGAAGCCCGGCGATGATCTCGCCGACCACCTGCGGCGCCTTGCATCTTCTCGCCAGAATGCCGAAGCATTTCGCAAAAATAATGATGATCGCCAAATCCCTGAAAATATTGTACGTTTCCATAATCACTTCATCCCTTTTTATGTAGATTGCGGGCAAAAGACCCCCTTCCTCATCGGAAAGGGGTGCCCAAAACGATTATATCATAATACTCCCATCCGTAAAGAGGCAATTTATACAAAAAGAGCCGTCCCGCCAGACCAAAACTGAGGGGACAGCCCGATAACCGTCGCTTTTACTTCGCTTTCTCATCCACCAGATAATACCCGAGCCGCACCTCCTCACAGGCGCTCTCCTTCTCGCCAAGCAGCTCCAGCAGTATATGCACTGCCGTCTCGCCGCTTTTCTCATAGGAATAGTGGACGGTGATGAGCGGGACCGCCGTCACCCTTCCGATTTCGGAATCGCCCTGGCCGGCGACGAGTATCTGCTCCGGCACGCGGATCTTCTGCTCGCACAGATACTGCATCGCCCCCGCCGCCATCGTGTCGGTCGCACAGATAATCCCGTCCAGCTCACCGCAGCGCTCCAAAAGCTCCCGCGTCTTTTCGTAGCCCGCGGCGACCGTAAACGCCGCGACTACATAATTTTTGCCAAGCTCCCCGTAACCCGCATCGCGCACCGCATCGCAAAAGCCGCGGTAGCGCTCGCTCCCCACCGCCTGATCCTGCTGCAGCGCGCCGATGTAGCCAAGCTTTTTCCTGCCCTTTTCAAAAAAGAGCCGCGTGAGGTCATACGTGGCGTGGTAATCGTCATGGAACACGCAGCTATACCCGGGTAGCTCCTGCCCCACGATCACAATCGGAACCGTGAGATTTTTCAGTATTTTCCGGTATTCCGAGCTGAACACCGTCCCGGCTAAAATCACGCCGTCCACCCGCTTGTGGTCAAACGAAGCGAGATATTCCATCTCCTTTTTCGGGTCGTTCTGCGTGACCGCAAGAATCATCTGATAGCCGTTCTCGTTTAAGACCGAGAGAATCCCCTCGACAATCCGCCCGATCGACGCCGACGCGATCTTGGGCACGATCACGCCGATCATCCGCGTCCGCTTCGTGCGCAGCGTCTGCGCGTTTAAGGACGGACGATAGCCCGTCTCCTCCACCACCCTGCGGATCGCCTCGCGCTTTTCCTCCGAAATATAACCGTTGTTAAAATAGCGGGAGACAGCCGCACGGGAAACGCCCGCGCGGTCTGCAATTTCTGATATGTTCATCCCATGCCTCTCATTTCTTATTCAGGTA
>CAMTZV010000383.1 GCA_947086625.1 uncultured bacterium
GATGCCGCATAATGCGCCGTCTCCGAGTCCTCCCCGTCAAGCGCAAGCGAGATGGAGCGCAGCGACTTTCCGATATCGCCGCGGACAACGTTTAACATCAGCGTCCGCAGGGAATCGTTGTCGCTGACTGCGATCGACTCCTCGAGAGGCGCCATATTCATCTCTCGCTCCTCGTCCGCGTAGGCGAACGTGCGCACGCGCTCCTTGCTGAAAATGACGTCCGCCAGATCCACGTCGCGGTGAAAAAACAGCCAGTGGAACAGCTTCCCAAGCAGCAGAAACACCGGCATGAGCACCGGGCAGATCACGATCGCGATTGTCTTTACGACCACACCCTCCGGCGCGCCCACCTCCATCTCGTCCTCGCAGCCCTTTTTGGAACGGTAGCGCAGCAATCCGTAAACGAGATAAACGACCGCCGCAAGCGCATTTAAAATGATCATGATCCAGAAATCCCGGACGTCCATCATCGGTCTCATAGATCCATCTCCTCAACGACACGGCTCTTGTAGCCCGCCTCATTAAAACGGTTCAGAACAAAGGACGCGTCGGTATTACTCGTGTTTGAGAGCAGCGCATAAAGCCCACCGTCCTTAAGCTGCCCGAGGAAATCGCTCTGACGCATCATCTTTGCAAGCGCACGGCCCGCCTCCTGCACCTGATCGTCCTCCACCTCCACATGAATAAACGCACACTCGGTCAGCCCCTTGCGCCATGCGACCAGATACGCGCTCGCAAGCGACGTAAACGCGTCCGCACCGAGAATGTTTGTGCCCTGCAAATAGCGCTGCTCCTCGAGCGCCGCCAGATAACGGTTCGCGCGGACAACAGCGTTCTGAATCAGATAGCCGATGATGACGAGCATGTTCGCCTGCCCGAGTGTCATGCGCTCCCACGGAATACCCCACACCATGAGAATGAGCTGCATCTCTTCCTCAGAGTAGATAGCATTCGCCATCAGAGGATAGCGCTCGTCCATCTCCCGGTTGATGTATACCTTTCGGTTCTGCAGGCAGTCGTTCATCTTCTCGTACTTCACATACTCGATGGAGTTCCCGAGGGTACGCGCCTCCTTGCTTGTCGCGGAAAACAGACGCGCATACGAGCGGTTCGCCACCGTATAGATCGCCACATCCGGGCTGTCCACCAGCTTTGAGACGACCTCGGCGGCATAGAAAAGAACCTCCTCCGGCGCGTAGCGCTCGAGCGTGGACGTAATCTCGTAAATCTTTCCGAAGCTGTCGTTCTGGTTGATTACCTGCGTCTCCAGCACATTTTTCATGCGGACATTGCTCTGATTGATATCCTGGATATCTACAAGCTGATCCGAGAGAAAGTCGATCTCATGACGGCTCTCCATCTCGAGCGTGTGGATGCGGTCGTGCATGTAGCCGACCGTCAGCCCCACGATAAAGAGCTGTGCGACCCACACGTATGTGCTGTAATCGAGCAGCACGTCAAAGCCGCTGCGGTCGTACATCTGCCGGAAGCAGTAGCCCGCCACCGCTAAAATCGCGGAAAACGTTGCCTGCTGCTGCCCGTAGACGACGGAAAAAAGCAGGACATAGAGCAGATAAAAGTCCAGCTTTGAAAAATATTCGCTCCCGACCGCACGGTTATTCAACATAAAAAAGGGGATAAAACAGATCATGTTTTCCACGAACGGAATCAAAACCTGAATAACCTGTCCGATCTTTCCCGTCAGCCGTGAAAAAAAGCTCTCCCGCCGCGTCTGCTTTAAGGCAAACTCCGGCTTATGCTGCTGCATGTAACGGACAATCCGCGGCACAATCTCCTCAATCGGGTGAAAAATGCGGATGCCAAACTCCTCCGCAAACGGACGGCTGTTTAAGACAACACTGATATCCAGATCCGCCTCGTCCGTCTCCACGGCAACTTCGCCCTCCGCAAAAAGCTTCTGTATCATCTCCGCCAGCGCCATCTCACTGATCACCTCGCCGGAGGAAACATTGTAGAGCGGCCACCGATGCTCCCGGCTGTGTACCACCTGATAGATAAACTCCGCTGCGTCGTCCACATAGAGCATCGAAAAACGCCTGCCCTCATTCGCCTTGATCCTGCCCTCCCGCAGCGCCTCAAGACAGAAAAACCCGCACACCTCATGAATATCCGAAAGCCGTTTTGGGATCTCATAGATATGATCCATCCTTAGGATCGCAACGTCCATGCCCTTATTATAATGGTAGTTCAGGCACATCTCCTCGCCCTGCGCCACCGCCAGCGACCAGTCGTCCCCCGCCGTCACCGGCTCCATCTCACTGATGTCGGCAGACTGCGACACCTGATAGACCTGCTCGCTCGAAAGATAGATAAATTTCCCTCTTCCGATCGTGGAAAACGCACTGAGCACATTCAAAAGCCCCGCTGCGTAGGAAACCGCGTCGTGCTTGTTCGGGCCGTAAGAAAAATTTGTGTCGTAGGCGCCCATATAGACAACGACGTCGGGGTTCACGCTCTCGCAGATCTCCTTGATGCAGTCGCTGTCATAGGGAAAACAGTATTTCTCGAATACGTGCGGATACTGCACCATCGGATCTCTGGAGCCGGTCAGGATATAGATGCGATGACCCTCTTTTTTAATTTTTCCGACCAGCGCTTCCAGAAAGCTTCCGGCGCCGCCGACCATCAATATCTCCATAGCTTATTTCTCTCCGTTCCTCCGCCCGAATCGGATGCCGTTTGCCACAAGCTGTGCAGCAAATGCCGCAATATCCTCCCGCAGCTCTTCTTCCTCAATCCCGTATTCCGGCGCCAGCCGCCTGGCAAGCTCCTTTTCGCCGCACCCCGCGTAAAGCTCTCTGAAAAACAACGCGCCCGTCTCGTTGAGCCGCAAAGGCATCCGAAAATCCTCGCCCGTCTGCGCCATATCAATCAGCCACCAGGAACCTGCCGCTTCCCTGAGCTGGTAATTCCCGTACATCTCATTCATGCTTTCCTCCGGCCAAACAGGAAGACCTGCATAATCGGGCAGGGGAATCCCCTGCCCGCACAATCAGCTATATATAATTGTATCAGACCTTCATACGTTTTGCTACCCCCCCCTTGCCACTTTTTGCAAAAAATTGTTACAGTTCAGCCATCGACTGTAAGATGGGCGAATCATGCTTGCATGAATGAGCACGTCTCACAGT
>CAMTZV010000384.1 GCA_947086625.1 uncultured bacterium
AAAAATTCCATTTGCCCCGCAATCGTTTCTTTTTCGTTTCCCTCTTTGGCCCTAGCCGCCTGCAGAATAAAATTACCTGTATATGCAATCTCTTTCAGGCCCTGAAAAAGCTTCTCAAAATCCGCGCTTCCTGTGCCGAGCGCGACGGTTGTACCATGATATACACGATCCTTGATATGAATATTAAAAATTAAATCGCCTAGCACCGTCACTTCTTCATAGAGGTCATAACCGATCCCGGAGCTGTTTCCACTGTCATAATTTGCTCCCAGCTTTTTATTCCCAAAGCTTGAAATATAATCTTGAAACGCATGAACGGGAAGGTCTGTTTCCAGCCCAAATCTGATATGCTCCGGCGCGTTCTCCATAATGCCCTGCATCCATTCCCTGAAACGGCTCTTTTCCTCATCGGATTTTAACGATGAATCATCGACAAGCGGTATTTCAATGAGGGATATTCCCAAGCGGTTCATGGACGCCAGCACGGCATTCATAATCCTCGTATTTTCATCCTTCCATGCGAATTGTTGATTTTCTGGCGCTTTGTAAAAAGGCCGGCGCATAAAATAATCAAAGCAAACAGCATGAATCTGAATCCCCGTATCATCCATAAGCCTCGCAATCTTTTTTACGCCTGTATCCGACCACAAGGGATTCTCCTCGTAACGCTCATAATCAAAAATAAACTCTATTTCATCCAAACCGCATTCCCTTGCGAGGTAAAACTCCTTTTCCCAGTTATCAAAAGGGAAAAACTGTATTCCCCTGCCTTTCGGCTCTGTCAGACGCCCTTGCATGATTCCTATATTGTGTTTCATATCATCACCTATAAAATTGTGTATGTTTGATTAGCCGCGCAGCTTTCTCCTGACTGCTTCCTCTTCCGGCGAGAGTACCTTTTCACCCGTTCCCAATGCAAGTTCTAACACACGGATGTCCTTCACGAGACGCTGTAAATCATCGACCTCTAACGAAGCTGCCTGATCAGAGCCATACATTGTATGTCCCAGCGTAATATGCCGCTCAATAGATGTCGCGCCGAGTGCCACTGCTGCTAAAGATACGATACGCCCCGTTTCATGGCCGCTGTATCCAATATTGACGCCATAGCGCTCTCTCAAAGTCTGAATAACCAAAAGATTCGCATCCTCATTTTTCATCGGATAAGTGCTGTTGCAGTGCATCAATTCATAAGGGCAATTATTTTTTTTGAAAACCTCTACTGCCGCGTCTATTTCTTCAAATGTGCTCATTCCTGTTGCAATATAGGTATATTTTTTCTCTTCTGCAATTGTCTGAAGCAATTCCATGTTTGTAAGCATCGCCGATGCCACTTTATTATATTTCAGGTCATATTGGCGCAAAAATTTCTGCGCATCTATATCCCATGCCGACGCAAACCAGTCGATTCCTTTCTCTTTGCAATATTTATCTATCTCGTCATACTCGTCTTTGCCAAATTCGAGCCCTTCTTTCTGCTCCCTCTGCGTAGTTCCCCACGGGGATTCCCGGTAGCTGTCCAGATATTCCTTTGTATAAACCTTATCGATCGTCCTCTTCTGAAATTTCACGGCATCGCAGCCTGTCAAAACAGCCCAGTCGATCAGTTTTCTGCAAATTTCCATATCTCCATTGTGGTTAATCCCAATCTCTGCAACAACGAATACATGTCCCATGTTTCTTTCCTCTTTTCATATTCTTTATGTAAACAACGCTTCCTCAACAAGCTCGCATATAATGTGCCCAAGCATGATATGGCATTCCTGTATACGTGGCGTATCGGTTGACGGTACAGCGACGACGCAATCTGACTTTTCCATCATTGGCTTGCATTCGTCGATGGTACAGCTCCCGGTCATCAGCACCGTTTTGATTCCCTGCTCTTTCGCCTGCGCGAATGCCTGCAAAATATTCCCGGACGTCCCGCTCGTCGTAATCCCAATTAAAAGGTCTCCCTGTGAGCCTTTTGCCTGCAGCTGTCTGGAAAAAATCATGTTATAATCATAATCATTCGCCAACGCCGTTAAAATTGAGCTGTTTGTCGTCAGAGCTTCCGCTGGCAGGGCCCTCCGCTCCATATAAAAGCGTCCGACCAGCTCCGCCGCAAGATGCTGCGCGTCGGCCGCGCTCCCGCCATTCCCGCACAAAAAAATTTTTCCTCCGCCCTGATACACCCGGATCATCTCGATTGCCACATTCTCTACAGATAACATTAAGCCCCGATCCTTTAAAACGTGCTCTGCCAAAGAGCAGTGCTCCCTTATCCTCTCCTGAACACGCTCCTGCATTCCTTCCCTATCCATCGATCTGCTCCCCTTCATTTTTTCCTTCCATATCGCCTGCATATAGTCATAATGCCCATACATTTCCGCAATACAGCCCTCTCCTCCGCGGGACATTAAGACCCAGTCAGCAATTTTTTGCACCGCCAGAATCGCGTCAGCCGGACACACGGAAACCCCTGCTGTTTTCAAAGCCTCCATATCGTACTTTCCGTCCCCGACATACACGATCTCCTCCTGTTTTATTTGATTTGCCTCGCAATAATCCAAGATAAATTCCAGCTTATCCTTGCATCCCAGCGCAGCGAAATCCACATATTTCCTTATATTTTGTGAAAAAGCAGTATCCTCGCCGGAAACACAGCCGACAATAAAACCGTCGCCACGCATGGAAGTAATTGCGTCCAAATCCTTTAAATTTAACGTTTTCAGGTCCGTGCCTTTTCCATCCGTGTATATTTTTCCGTCTGTGAGGACTCCATCTATATCCAGCAAGATCGCCTTTATCAATTTGTGCTCCTCTTCTCATCTGCCGCAAAATGCAGCGTATCAAAATCAACCCTTTCAAATATTTCCAACGCTCCCCCTCGGGTGGCATTATATACTTTGATATTATTTCGCTCACAATTTTTTCTAACAGAAATGTATCCCTTCTCTACCATATCTTCATCCACAAAAATTTTTGGTTTTTCTCCCAAATATGTAAAATATTTTTTATCCCCTTTTTCCATTTCATCGCTGTAATTGCTTACATTCCTTACGATTTCCTTTCCATTCTTTTTCGCATTTGCGTACAAATTATCCATCCCTAACAAATAAATTTCTGATACGCCTGTATAAGCAGCGAGCTGGAGCATCGGATACGCAGC
>CAMTZV010000385.1 GCA_947086625.1 uncultured bacterium
GCTCCAGAACTACACGCGCTCGGTGTACGATGCACACGGCATCTGCGCGGCGCCGGAGGGGGCGCCCCTTACGCAGATGGACTACGAAATCTATCCGCAGGCGCTCGAACACTGTATCCGCAGGGCGTACGGAGAGCTGGACATGCCGATTCTGGTGACGGAAAACGGCATCGCGGTGGACGACGACGCGAAGCGTGTGGATTTTATCGAGAAGGCGACGAAGGGTGTGGCGGACTGCATCAAAGACGGCATACCGGTTCTGGGCTATCTGTACTGGTCGCTGATGGACAACTTTGAGTGGCAGAAGGGCTATAGCATGACGTTCGGCCTGGTCGCGGTCGAGAAGGCGACGAAGGAGCGCACGGCAAAGCCGAGCCTCGCTTATCTGGGAAGCCTGAGAAGGGAGGAAGACAGATGAAATATTACTGCAACCCAATCAATGTGACGTACCGCTACCAGTTCAACATGGATCCGCGCGCGCACGGGAAGCTCCAGATCTGCCGCGAGGCGGCGGACCCCTCGATGATCTGCTTCCACGGGAAATACTACATCTTTGCATCCATGAATTTAAGCGTGTGGGTGTCGGACGACCTCGTGAGCTGGCAGGCGCACAGGCTGCCGGAGAACCTGCCGCTCTATGATTACGCGCCGGACGTGCGTGTGTGCGGCGAATATGTCTATTTCTGCGCGTCAAAAAAGGGAGAGGTCTGCAACTACTACCGCACGAAGGATATTTTAAACGGGCCGTACGAGGAGATCAAAGGAACATTTGACTTCTGGGATCCGAACCTCTTCGTCGATGACGACGGCAGAATGTATTTTTACTGGGGCTGCTCGAATATCACGCCGGTCTGGGGCGTGGAGCTTGAGCCGGAGACGATGCGCCCGAAAACGGAGCGGATCGCGCTCATCGACGGGGACGGTTACGCGCGTGGCTATGAGCGCATGGGTGTGGACAACTGCGAGTTCCCGCGGAGCGAGGAGCAGGTGGAGGAGCTGTTTCAGCAATTTGTGAAGGAGGGCGGCGTGCCGCTCGAGCAGCTTCCGCAGCAGTACATCCCGCAGATTCGCGGCATGTTTACGAGAAGGCCGTTTATCGAGGGGCCGTGGATGACGAAGCATCGGGGAAAATACTATTTGCAGTACGCGTGCCCGGGCGCGGAGTACAATGTCTACGCGGACGGCGTGTATGTGTCGGACGCTCCGCTCGGCCCGTTTACGCCTGCAAAAAATAATCCCTATTCGTATCATCCGGGCGGTTTTATGCCGGGCGCGGGGCACGGCTCCACGATGGAGGATCTGACGGGCAATCTGTGGCACACGTCCACGATGCGCATCAGCGTCAACCACCAGTTTGAGCGGCGCGTCGGCATCTGGCCGGCGGGCTTCGACGCGGACGGGGAGCTGTTCTGCAACCAGAATTACGGGGACTGGCCGGTTGCGGTCGAGGCGGGTGTGCAAAACCCGTGGCGTGAGCCGCCGTGGTATCTGTTGAGCTACGCCTGCAAGGCGCGGGCTTCCTCCGAGGCAGAGGGGAAGGGCGCGGACAAAGCCGTCAACGAGGATTCAAAAAGCTGGTGGCGCGCGGCGGGCGCACAGGGCGGCGAATGGCTGGAAATCGATCTGGGGCGTGCGATGGACGTGCGCGCCGTGCAGGTGAATTTTGCGGACGACGCGCTGCCGATCGCATCCCCGGGCGAGATCCGGGGCACGCTCACGCAGCCGAGATACATTGAGGAACGGGAGCTTCTCACGCGCTGGAGGCTGGAGGGCTCCGCGGACGGGCTCAGCTATACGGTCATCGAGGACAAATCACAGGCGGCAAGCGACCTGCCCCACGACTTGATCGTCCGGGAGGACGGCATTGCCCTGCGCTATATCCGGCTGACGATTCTGGAAATCCCCTACGGGGTGACGCCCTGCGTCTCGGGTCTGCGCGTGTTTGGAAAAGGGGACGGCAGCAGGCCGGGGGAAGCCGCTTTCACGGCAAAAAGGAGCGGCGACGGGCTGGATCTGCTCGTGAATATCGAGGGAAAAAGCGACGCGGCGGGCTACAACATTTTATGGGGACACCGGGCGGATAAACTCTATCACAGCTATCAGATTTACCGGGACGTATCCGATGTGCAGACGAAGCGCGACGCTGCGGTTGAAAAGCGCATCGGCGCGCTCGTGAAGGGGCAGGATTATTTTGTGCGCGTGGACGCCTATAACGAAAACGGGATTACAGAGGGCGCTGTGGTAAAGCTTCCGGCGGCGGAGGGCTGACGGGAGGCGCACATGGGATGCCGGGAAAAAAGAGAGGAGAATTGCATGAGAGCCGTTAATTTGAGAACAGAGCATATGGTAAACCCGATCGGGATTGATATCAAAGAGCCGTATCTGTCGTGGACGTGCGAGGACGGAATACGGCAGACGGCGTATGAGATCGAGGCGGAGTGCGGCGGAACCGTCGCCTTTCGCAGCGGCAAGGTGGCAGGGAATACGATGCACGCGTTTTCCGGCGTTGAGGCGAAGAGCCGCCGGCGCGTGACATGGCGGGTGCGCCTGTGGGACGAAAACGATGTGCCCGGTGCGTGGAGCGAGCCGGCGTATTATGAGATGGGGCTGCTTGAGCGGGAGCAGTTTGCGGCAGCGTGGATAAACCCGGAGCTGCACTGCGATCCGCAGGCACACAAGCCGGCGAGCTATCTGCGGACGGCGTTTACCGCGCCAAAGGGGGAGCGCGCCCGGCTTTACATCACCTGCCACGGCGTGTACGAGGCGTGGATCAACGGGCAGCGGGCGGGTGATTTTGTGCTTGCGCCGGGCACGTACAACTACGACAAAAGGCTCGCGTACCAGACGATCGATGTGACGGGGCTTGTCCGGGAGGGCGAAAACGAGGTGCGGGTCATCTTAGGCGACGGCTGGTACCGGAGCGTCTCCGGCGTGGACGGCGACCGCAACCTTTACGGTACGGATGTGGCGCTCTATTTCCAGCTCGAGATCGACGGGCACCCGGTGTGTGTTTCCGACGGGAGCTGGCAGGCGTCGCAGAGCGGACCGCTGCGGGAAAACGACATGCAGCAGGGGGAGACGTACGACGCGCGGATGGAGGAGACCAGGGACTGGCACGGCGTGAAAACGGAGGATTTCGGCGTGGAT
>CAMTZV010000386.1 GCA_947086625.1 uncultured bacterium
GACGAGCGGGTCGTGGATACACACGTCAAAAATCTGCGCAAAAAGCTCGGCGTAGACTTTATACGGACGGTCAGAGGGGTGGGGTACAAGGTTGAGAAGGAATGCTGAAAAACGGTTGTTTGCAAAGGTGCTTCTTCTGACGGCCGCCGTGCTCCTTGGCGTGAGCCTCGCCACGTTTGCGCTTCTGGCGGTGTTCATGCCGCGCAGCTATACAAATCAGATCAGCGGCGCGCTGCGCGGGCGGGCGGAAAGATTTGTGGCGGAGCTTGCGCGGACGCCGATGGAGGAGAGCGGGGCGCTGTTCGATGGTTTTCTGGAAAGCCCACAGGTGAGCGGCGCGGAGCTGTTTGACGCGGGCGGACGTCCCGTCGCCGTGCCCAGCGCAGCGCGGGAATGGGCCACAGATAGGGCGGCTGCGGAGGAAGGAAACGGGAATGCCGTGCAGGAAGAAGGCGCGAGTGCCGGACAGGAGTGGGGCGGCAGCACAGCGGTCGCGCAGGAGGCATCCGTCTGGGACGGGGCGGCGCCGCCCGTGTCGGAGGAGCTCATCTTTTCCTTCTCGGGGAGCGGGGAGCGGTATACGCTCGTCGTCTATGGAGACGGGGAACCGATTGCGCAGCTTCGGCACATGTTTGTGCGGATGCTGCCCGCACTGCTTTTGATGAGCGTGTTTCTGGCGCTCATTTTTGCGTTGTTTTACGCGGCGCTGGTTATGCGCCTGCAAAATGCAAACCGAAGGCTCGCAGCGGATATCGAGCGCGAGCGGGCCATGGAGCGGGCGCGTCTGGATTTTTTCTCGGCGGTTTCACATGAGCTGAAAACGCCCGTGACGATCGTCAAGGGGCAGCTCGAGGGGATGCTGCTGGGCATCGGCGACTACAGGGATCACGAAAAATATCTTGGGCGGGCGCTGGAGGTCACGAATACGCTTGAGCGTCTGGTGCAGGAGCTGCTCACGGTCGTGCGGCTGGAAACGTCCGGCGCGGATTTGAAAAGGGAACTCTTTGATTGCGCGGCGTGTGTCCGCGGCTATCTGGAGCAGGCCGGGGATCTGATCGCGAGAAAGGAGCTGCAGATCACGTGCGATATGCCGCGGACGGCGTTTGTCTGCGGAAATAAAATGCTGCTTGAAAAAGTATTTTCCAACCTGATCGGAAATGCTGTCCAATACGCGCCCGCGGGGGCACGTATCCACATTGCGGCGGGAGTGGCACAGGGGCGGTTTGAGTTCTCGGTAGAAAACAGCGGGACGCATATCCCGGACGAGTGTATCCCGAAGCTGTTCGAGGCGTTTTACCGCGTGGAACAGTCGAGAAACCGAAGGCTTGGCGGGAGCGGGCTGGGGCTCTACCTCGTGCAGAAGATTCTCGCTCTGCATGAGAGCCGCTGCGAGGTGTACAATACAAAGACGGGCGTGCGTTTTTCGTTTGCGGTGGCGGAGGAAGGACATATTGGGCAGGCCGCCGCAAGCGGATAAGACAGCGTATTGTGCCCGGAGGAACGCAGGCGTTTTTCGGGGAGCCAACACAGAAATCACACACAACCCCCAAAGGTATCACAAACAAAGCTGTTATACTTTGATACATCAAATGAAAGAAAGGACTGGTGTATCGGATGAAAACAGCCAAGAGAGCAAGAAGAAGCAGATGGGCGGCAATGTGCCTTGCAGGGGTTTTGCTTGCGGGCAGCCTGAGCGGCTGCGGCGCGGGGGAGATAACGTCTGCCGTGTAAAGAGAGTGTCCTCTGCGCAGGAAGGGATGGAGCCTGAGATTGAGCAGGAGTGCACCGTGTTTGACCAGACTGCTGCCGAAGATACGGCGTATGCGATTGAAGATACGCAGGAGAACGTCAGTGAGCAGCAGATGCTCGCGAAGCAGCTTGCGTGCTATGAGCCGTTTGGCATGACTTATGACACAAAACGGGATGTGCTGACTTACAACGGAAGGCGCGTCCGCTATTTTGAAGACTATTATTCGGTGGGGGACGAGGGGGCGTATGGCGGCATCGATTTCTTTGACGAAAAGGGTGTCGTGGATGTCTGCGCGGTTCGAGATTTCAGTGGCATTATCCGAAACGCGGACGGCTCCTTTGACCTGAGCGGAAAATTGACAGGGCTGCGCCGGTGCTCCGACGAGGAGTTTTTGGCCCGCGATGTCGAAGCGCTGAAAAATCCGCCGGTGGTGGCGGCGACCGCCGCAGAGGACGGGGAGCCGTCCGCGGGAGAGCTGCGGGAGATGGCTGCAGAATACGCGCCCTTTGGCGTTGCCTACGACGAAAACGCGGATGCCTGGTATTATAAGGGCGAAAAGATCCGCTTTTTCCAGGACATTTTAATGTCCAACGGAAAGCGGCAGGACGGCGGGGATTTTTCGGGAGCGATCCGGCAGTTCTGCCAGGACGGCGGGACGGTCGACGTGTATGCCGAGCGGGATTTTAATATTAAAAACGCACAGGGCTATGGAACGTTAACGGGCGTCAGGCGTGCGCGGTAGCCGGCGGGCGTCATGCACGACTGGCGGAATTGCTTCCGGAAGTGTGGCTGCTCCCTCTCCAAATAATTATAAAGATTATACCATATCCGTCCGGATTGTTATAGATCCTGTCCGAAAATAAATATCGTGTTGCGCGCAGAACACCTATAATAATTGCAACAGAAGGACATCAGACCATGAAAGGAGAACGAGGACAATGACGAACAATTTTGAATTTTATGCGCCGACAAAGGTTATTTTCGGAAAGGGTGTTGAGGAGCGAATCGGGGAGGAGGCAAAGCGATTCGGAGCATCCCGTGTACTGATCGTGTATGGGGGCGGCAGCGTGGTGCGCTCCGGGCTTTTGGATATCGTGAAGGAATCCCTGCAAAAGGAGGGCCTTTCATTTTCGGAGCTTGGAGGTGTTGTGCCGAACCCGCGTCTGGATAAGGTTTATGAGGGTATCCGGCTGGGATTGGAGCAGAAGACAGATTTTTTGCTTGCCGTTGGCGGTGGAAGCGCGATCGATACGGCGAAGGCGATTGCCTACGGCCTTGCGGAGCCTGAGCGGGATGTGTGGGAGCTTTACGCGCATACGCGGACGGCAGAGCGCTGCCTGCCCGTGGCGAGCGTACTGACGATCTCGGCTGCGGGAAGCGAGACCTCCAACGGCAG
>CAMTZV010000387.1 GCA_947086625.1 uncultured bacterium
CGCTCTACAGCATTTACACGATCCTCTCCCACATGTGCTGCTCCTGCAGTCCCATTTTCAGGAGCTGCTCCATCTGGCTGTCGTAGCGATCCAGATCCGGATGGTAATATTTGAGCATATGTGCGAGATGCTTCTCCTGTCCGTCGGCGGGCGAAAATTCCGGGAGAAGCCCCTGAACCAGCGTCTGCAGCGCTTCTGGCCGAATATCTGCTGCCACCTCGCGGTTCATGAGCCGACACAAAATGCCCGCGGCATAATAAAATTCATAGTTGCCGGTCATGACGGATGCTTCGAGACTGCATTTGATCACGACACTTTGTCTTGTCAATTCGACATGCATAAAAATACCCCCTGTTATATCCTCCGCGGGCGGGAACGGTTCCCTCTCCCGCAACGGATTATAGCACGGGGGTTTTCTTTTTTCAATAACCGAGTCTGCGCAGACTCCCTTCTCCGAACGTATACTCCGGCGTGGCAAGTGGGAATGCAAGCTCCCGCTCATAGTACCACGGGTCATCCGGGTGCAGCGGATTGTTCAGCACGTGAAACTCCTGCGCCGGCATGTAGCCCTGCGCCAGCAAAAACGCCTTTTCGCCCTGCATATCCTCGCAAAGATCCACGACCATCACCACATGTCCGGGGCTGCCGCCCTTCAAAAACACGTCGCCCACATCAACCTCATCCGCCGAAACCGGCTCCGATTCCCCCTCCATCGACAGCGTGCTCGCGTAGGAAAACACGTAGCGCAGATATTTTTTCAGATTTTCGTACGAATCGTCATAGTCCGCCGTCCGCACCCACGACACCTCATTCCCGCTGACCTGAATCCGCCCGCCATCCCGCCATCTCGTATATTCGGCGTAAAACCCGTTTACAAAATGAAAGGCGATCCGCTCCTTTTGTCCGCTCTCCCAAAAATATTCGGCATACATCCGCATCACCGAATCCGCGCACTGCTGCAGATCCTCATTTTCGATCGGCAGCGCAAACACGGCGGCGTGCGCCGACTGGTTCCCCTTTTCCCTGCCGTCGTAGAGCAAAACGGGGCTGCCGTCCTCCTTCATCGGATACTCCCGCAGAAACGTCGCGAGACTGCCGTCCTCGGCCTGCACGCGCGAAAAGCCCTCCGGCACGGCAATGCGCTCTGCAAGCGTCATGCCCTCCGGGTGAATAAACGCCTGTGCGGACGGCTCCTCTGCGCTCCCGTCGCCCGGCGGCGCCTGCTCCGGCGTTTTGCTTCCCGTCGCCTCGTTTCCCGATGCCTCATTTTCCGATGTCTCATTTTCCGATGCCTCGTTTTCCGGCATCCCGCCTGCATTTGTCCGGTCACCGGGCGCCGCCTCTTCCGGCGTCCCGCCTGACGCCTCCGCATCCTCCGGCGGCTGCTCCTGCCCGCCGCCCCCGCATCCCGCCGCAAAAACCGCACAGAATGCAAGTAAAAAAAACGCTGTTTTCAGTTTCCGCATAAACGCCTCCTTTTTTACACGCCCCTGCACGCCTCTGCCCGCTTTTCCCGCACAAAAGACAACCGGGGGCCGCACACGGCAGCCCCCGTCTTTCCTTCATTCTCAGCGTAAACCTCAGCCGATATACCCCGCAAACGCAAACGCAAAGATATACGATGAGGCCGCAACACACGCCCAGGTGATCCCGCCGAGCGCAATCGGCTTTAACCCCTTGGAAAATACGTCCTTGAACTTGATCTTAAACCCTACGCCCGCAAGCGCAGACGCAAACAAAAACTTGCTCGCGACGGTCAGAAGCTTAATTCCCTTGTCCGTGAAAACGCCGAACGTGTTCAGCCCCGCCATCACGACAAACCAGAGAATGAACATCGGGAAGGTTTTCTTCACGACTGCAAAAATGCTGTCTGAGCCTTCCACCTCGCCGTTCTTTTTCGCGTCGCGCGCCATGAGAATGGTCCACACAACCGCCACGAAGATGAGCATCGTCGTGCGCACGAGCTTCACGTTTAACGCGCCGTTGAAGTCGGGGTTGCCGATCATCGCCTGGAACGTCGCCTGCGCGCCCGCCACCGATGAGGTGTCGTTGATCGCGGTTCCGGCCACAAACGCAAACTGGTTATCCGTAAAGCCGATGAGCGGCGCGATGTACGGGTAGGAAAATGCGGAAATCGTGTCAAACAGGAAAATCGCCGCCATTCCGAAGGCAATCTCCGCATCCGTCGCCTTGATGATGCGGCTTAGCGTGGCAATCGCCGTACCGCCGCAGATACATGTACCGCCGCCCACCAAAACGGAGGTGTTTTTCGTCACGCCGATCTTTTTTCCGACTAAAAGCGCAACCGCAAACGACAGGCAGATGTTGAACAGGATGAGCGGAAGTGCCTTCACGCCTGTTCCCAGAATGGAGGCAAAGCTTAACGTGCCTCCGGTTAAAATAATACCCCAGTTTAAAAACTGCTTGCTGCTGTAGGTCGTCCCCTCCTTAAAATCCTTATCCAGCGTCGGCATCATGTTGCAGATGATCATGGAGACAAGCAGCGCCACCATGGGGCCGCCCATAACCACGCGTCCGAACGCCGCAGACTGTAAATCCGTGGATTTCGTCGCGAGAAACCCGATGACAAGGCACAGGATAATCGCGCCGTATTTTTTCTTTGATTCCATGCGAAACTCCTCTTGATTTTTATATTTGTGGAAACGCTTTCAAAAGCGCTTCCCGCGCCGGATTTGCGCCGCAAAGCGGCCGTCTCCTTTGCAAAGCTGTGTGCATCCTTAGCAGGTTGCTCCGCCGACCAGATGCAGCTGTGCGTCCAGAATCTCCTGCTTGCGCCCCATGATCTCGTCTGAGAGAAGCTGCTTTTCTACCTCCTCAAAGCCGATTCTTGCGATCGTATCCGCAAAGCGCTCGCCGGTCTTGCCCTGCTCGCGGAACAAAAGGATTGCCTTCTCAACCGTGTCAAGCATCTCCTCCTCGGACGTAAATACCCTGGACAAGGGCCTGCCGTGCGCAACCTTTTTGCCCCATCTGCCGCCGATGTAAATGCGGAAGCCCGGCGTGCCCTCCTCGATGACGTCGAACGGGCACTTCTCCACGCAGCGGCCGCAGTTGTTGCAGATGTCCTGATCGATGTTGATCAGGCCGTCCTCCATCTTTGCCGCGCCCATCGGGCAG
>CAMTZV010000388.1 GCA_947086625.1 uncultured bacterium
TACAGTAGCGGATGTCGCCGAAGTGACCGGACTGACGAGCCGGACGATACGAAATTATCTGAAGGAAGGGACGCTCAAGGGCCAGAAGATCGGCGTTCAGTGGCGTTTTACCGAGGAGGAGATCCGGCGGTTATTTTCCAGACAGACGCCGGGACAGGATTCGCCGACACAGATCGTGCGCAGTTTTTTAGGGCAGCACGAGCGGACGGGGGCATCGTTTCTCGCGCTGCTGGATGTTCCATGCGTCTCCGAGGCGGAGGCGATGGAGCTGTTTGCGAAGCTAAAGGAGCGGCGCGCGGAGGGTATTGAGTCCCTTTCCTACGAATACCACGACGAGGGACGTTTGCTGCGCATTGCGATAAGCGGCGATACCGAGGCAGTTATAGAATTGTTGGGGAAACGCCGATGAAAGCAGCTCATATGACCGAGCGGGAGATCGACGCTTACTACAGGAGACGGCAGGAGGAAAACCGGAAACGCATCCATGCGCTTCGGGCAAAGCGGCATATCCGCGAGGAGCGCGGCAGGCTGTTTCAGAGGTCGCTTGCGGCCGCGGTCTCGCTGATCGTGTGTACGATATTTTTAAAATTAAATTTTCAGGTGCAGCAGCAGACCGGAAGGGTCTTAGCGCTGCAAAACGAGGTTGACGAGCTGCGGCTGAAAAATTCGGACGCAGAAAAACGCATAGCGGATGCCGGTAATTTGCCTGCGATACAAAGAAAGGCGGTGTCGTACGGCATGGGTTATCCGAAGGAGGGGAATGTAATTTACTATACGCTCGAGGAACAGGACTACATGTTCCAGACCGGCGACATTCCCGGACCGTAGCTGCCGCAAGGCACTCATTTTTAAATCGCCTTCCTATGAATTCTTCCAGATCAGAGGGGCAGGCGCCGTATACAGGCGTTTGCCCCTCTGGCACTTTTTTCGGTGTCCGCCGCGCGCTTTTTTGCTTTACATCGGGCGTGAAAGAGGATAAAATAGAGATAGTTTGGGAGGGAGGTCGTGAAAATGACATATATGGTTCATGTTATCATACGGATTATCCAGTTTCTTATCTTTCTGGCTACCTTTGGCCTGGTGTACCGCATTTATAAAGAAAAAAATACGTCGCGGCAGCGGATACTGCTTCTGGCGGCGGTTTCGGCGGTCATCAATATTTACGGCTATCTGGAAGCGCTCTCCGTCGTCTCCGAGCAGGGGAGCAAATGGTCGGTCCGTCTGCAATACGTCTCTACGCTTCTCTTTTTTGCATTTATGCTGCATCTCGTGGTCATGTTTTGCGAGATCAGCTTTCGAAAATGGCAGATCGGGCTGCTCTGGGGGTTCAACGGGCTTTTTTTGACGCTTCTGCTGACCGATGAGAACAGGAGCGTTCTCTTCTACGATTATACATATACGTCCGAGCCGTTGGCGATGCAGATCCGGTTTTCGTTTCTGCCGATGGGCTACCTGTTTATGGCTTATGTCGGGCTGCTCATACTTGCGATCCTCTACGTCGGGATCGTCGGCCGCCGGCTTATGCAAAAGGACAGCGTGATTACGATCACCGCGATTGCGGCGGTCCTGCCGGGGGTGGCGTATGTGCTGAATCTGGCGGGCGTAACCGGAGGCTTTGATTTTGGGCCGTCGCTGATGCCGGCCGCATGTCTGGTCGTCTGCCACTTTAACAAAAACTTTCATCTTCTGGACGACGGGCAGATTGCGCGCGAGGCGATTTTGGACGAGCTGGGGGAGGGTTATATCATCCTCGACCGCGAGCGGCGGGTGAAGACGTACAACATGATCGCATCAATGCTTTACCCTGAGCTGGAGCAGCCCGAGGAAAGCGAGATGATCGTCGAGCTGATCTTTCTGCACAATCACGATGTACTCGAGCACAACGGAAAGATCTGCAACATCGTTGTCTCCGAGCTGAAGGAGGGCGGTGATCTGACCGGCTATGTGATGTGGATCTACGACTGCACGGACGAGTATTATTATATGAAGGACCTGCAGCAGATACAGGAGCAGGCACAGAACGCGGACAAGGCACGGGACCTGTTTTTGTACCACATGACCCATGGGTTTGGTTCGCCGCTTCACATTATCAAAAACCGTTCCGACGCGATCTATCGGGATGAGCGCTCGTCGGAGGATGTGCGCGAGATGACGCTGGAGATTTTAGAGGCGGGCCAGAAGCTCGAGGATATGATCGCGGTCATGATGCGCCAGAGCGATGACGAGCACGAGGGCGTACAAAAGGAGACGGAGTACGACACGGCGCAGCTTTTGAAATCACTTGGTGAGATGGTTTCGGAGCGCAGGCAGGGGCGCTGCAAGGCGGTGCGTCTCACGGAGGATCCGCGTATTCCCTCGCGCTGGTACGGAGACCGTGGCGGCATTGAGAGCGCCATGCACAGCATTTTGAGCAGTGCGGGCATTGTCTCCCGGATCTCAGGGCTTGAGATGGATCTCTCGTTCGAGACGCGCTACACGGATACGCTGCTCATTGTCACGGTCTATCTGAGTGACAACGGAATGACGACCGGTGAGATCAACCGTCTGGCTTCACGGGAGCAAAAGGGTGACAAGAGCCTGGATATGGATGTCAACTATATTTCCTACGCACTCTGTAAGCGGCTGTTGACACGGATGAAGGGCACAATGGAGTGCAGTGTCGATCTGGACAAGTCCAGGATACGGCTCATGTTCCCGCAGCAGGTATTGGATAAGACGCCTTATGGAAGCCATCTGCAGGAGACGGGAGAGCAGGCGGCGCAGGAGGAGCAGACAGCGGATGTCGGCAGTGTGCCGGAGGAAAAGCAGCCGACGATCATGGTCGTGGACGACAACCTGCTCTATCTCAAGGAGATCAACGCGTGTCTGCGCAAGCACAAGCTAAAGACGATCATGGCAAAAAGCGGCGCGGAGTGCTTACAGATCCTTGCGCGCAGGCAGGTGGATCTGATCTTTATGGATCAGAAGATGCCGGGAATGGATGGCACGCAGACGCTTGGGGAGATCCGAAAGCTCGAGGCCACAGCGGGCGCGACTGCTTTTATTCCGGTCGTGCTGCTCACCGCGGACGATACGGTGGGCGCGCGCAGGCGCTATCTGGAGGCGGGCTTCAGCGATTATCTGGTAAAG
>CAMTZV010000389.1 GCA_947086625.1 uncultured bacterium
GAAAAAACTAAAGTAAATATCCGATTCCTCCCCATCCGGCGCGGGCTCATGACGGGAGTATACGTTCATCGTATATTGAAAACCATTCTCCTGCGCATCTTTTGGATCAAACGTAAAGCATCGGAATTGTGGAATAGAATCCACCAGGAATTTTGCATATTTTGCCCAGTATCGATGCTGGGAATCCATAAAAAGCATAACAGGAACACATTTTTCATGCCTCCGCAAAAAGCTTTTCAAGTACGGAACGCTCACTCCTATGCTGGCGCCATTTGTAAATAAAATGTACGCTTCCCTGTCCCCCGCCCCGGCTCTCTCCAAAGGGCGGTATATTTTTTCCATCAGGTATAATCCATTCTGGCATAATTTATGCGTGTACAGTCTCATCACAAGACCCCGCAGCAGCCCGTTGACATACTCCCGAAACGGCAGCAGCTTTTCCACCACAAGTACGTCGTCCCGTTGGAACAGATCCTGAAACAAAACCCGCATCATGACATCCGCATAACCGGCAAAAATAAAAACCCTGTCCTCTATCCTCTCATCCGGATTCTTCAAACGTAAGCACCTCTCATCATAATTGCAGCTCTGAATATATTTTACACTACAGTATCACCGCTTCCTTGTCAAGAAGGCCTTCTGTCATAACCCATCACGACACTATTGTATAACTCCGTTATCTGTGCTATGATATAGCTGTTATGAAAAACACAAAGGAAGGGAAAAAAGATGTTCAGAAAAAAAGATTTAAACCAACTTCTCGGCGGGTGTCTGACGGATTACAAGACCTATGCCCGCGGTACCTATCGCGGATATCAAATTATTTTTAATCTGCGCGCGGTAAACAACGCACAGATATTTTTTGTAACGATCAACGCTTCCGCCCCGGGCCAGGAAGCATTTTCGGCGCTCACAAGCTTTCTCGAAAGCCAAAAGAACGGAAGCAAGTATTTCCACGGCTTCACCTGCTACGAGCATTTTATTGAGCTTGAGCTCGTGTCCCCTGTTCGTGCAAAAAAACTTCCGGCCACCTTCAATGAAATCATTGATCCGGTCATTCAATACATCACGATGCAAAGCTTTACCGCCGGATGCCAGAACTGCGGCGATTCCGTGGCCGCACTCGACTGTTATCAGATCAACAACACGCATCAGATTCTGTGTCAAAACTGTTCCCGCGAGGTCGAGGCGCAGCTTGAGGACAACAAGGCAGCCATTCGAAGCCAGAAAAGCTCCCTCATTCCCGGACTGGTCGGCGCACTGCTCGGAGCTTTAATCGGCGGAGCCATGTGGATCGGTATTTACAAGCTTGGCTATATCGCGGGGATCGCGGGCGCAATCACCGTCATCTGCGCCATGAAGGGCTATGAATTATTCGGCAGAGCGATGGACGTGAAAGGCGTGATCATAAGCGTCCTCATCTCGATTGTCATGATCTACTTTGCCAACAACATCGCATGGGCATGGGAGGCCTACGATGCGCTCGAGTCCTACGGCTTTACCTTCTCGGATGCATACCGGGGATTACAGGACATTCTCGTCGAGACAGAGATGACCAAAAATTACTACGCCGATCTTGGTATCGGCTACTTCCTGACGTTTATCTGCTCCATCGGAACGATCGTCAGCGCATTCCGCAACAGCTCCGGAAGCTATAAGATGAAGAAGGCGAAATAAAATCCTTCAACTTATACAGGCGGCACAAACGAGTGCCGCCTTTCCTTGTGTGATCTCTTAATAAAATACCTGTAAGCTTACTAAAATGAATTTAAAATCCCCTCAATTCCCTCTCTCTCAAAAATCCCTTTGTAGTATCCGATCTCGTCCCGAATGATCCCGTCGATCACGCGCATCCCGAGCAGCTCCACCGGC
Source organism: uncultured bacterium (assembly GCA_947086625.1). Classification (GTDB taxonomy): domain Bacteria; phylum Bacillota; class Clostridia; order Lachnospirales; family Lachnospiraceae; genus W0P33-017. The sequence goes on from CAMTZV010000389.1 coordinate 1,873, forward strand.
GCTTTGTCGTCCGTCAAAATCAAATCACCGGCCTCGTAGCGCACCAGCGCATCGGATACAATCTCCATCATCGCCGCAAGCTCCCCGTCGTGAAGCGCCGCGACACCCTCGTCCATCAAATCCAGCATTCCCGCATTGTCCGATGCAAACAGCTCGCGGTTCGTGTTGTTCGCCACGTCCGCCGTATAAACCTCGTCGAATACACGCGCGATTGTGTCCGACAAATACGCGTTGATGCTGTCCGCGCCGTCGGATTTCATGTTCATGTTTACAACCATCACACCGCCCGGCTTTAAGTGCTCCTTCACCTGCGTAAAAAATTCGACCGACGACATCTGGAACGGGATCGTGATATCCTGATAGGCGTCCACCATGATGACGTCATACGTCCTGTCCACCGCCTGAAGATAGGCCCGCCCGTCGTACGTCGTCACCGGCACATCGTCCGGGAGGTCAAAATAGCTCCCCGCCAGATCGGTGATCTTCTGATCGATCTCCACGCCCTCAATGTTTAAAGCGCCCGGAAAGTAATTCCTGCACTGCGTAGCAAACGTGCCGGTCCCCATACCGAGGATCAGCACGTCGCTTAAGCTGTCCTTTTGCATGACGCCCGCCAGAAACGGCGCCGCCAGCGCATAATCGTAGTACATTCCGGTCAGCCCGCTCTCTTTCATCTTCACCGACTGCACGCCGAAGAGCACATTCGTCGAGAGGATGACGCGCCGATCGGTCTCCTTCACCTGAAGATAATTGTAGATCGACTCGCCCTCGTAGGCCAGATCGCTCTCCCAGAATGCAAAGCTTCCCGAATGCCCGAGAAAAGAGCAGAGCAAAAACAGCATAAGCGCCAGCGCGCAGAGCTTTTTCCCGCTCTTTTTACTGATAAAATAGACCAGTCCCAAAAGTAAAAGCACGCCGGAAAAAATGAGAAAGGTGACCGCCGTCCCCACCGCCGGGATCGTCACAAACGTCGGCAGAAACGTCCCAAGGATGCTGCCAATCGTGTTGAACGCGCCAAGCGTCCCGACTGTGCTGCCGCTCTCGTCGAGAGAATCCACCGTATATTTTACGAGCGACGGCGTAACCGTCCCGAGCAGAAACAACGGATAGACGAAAATGACCATACACGCGAGAAAAGCCGCCAAAATTAAAAAATTGTTGCTGACGGTAAGCACCAGCAACCCGGAAATCCCAAGGATAATATATTTTCCCACCAGCGGAATCGCAGCAATCCAGATCGCCGCCACGAAAAGTCTC
>CAMTZV010000390.1 GCA_947086625.1 uncultured bacterium
CGCGGCGCTCGGATTCGGCGGCGAGGGCTTTTGCACCTTCACGATCGCATCCCGCACCGGCGAGGGGCTTACATCCGCAAGCTGCTTTACAAAGCGGCGCCGCTGCGTGATGAGCGACAGCCTGTGCATCCGCTAGATGCCCGGCATTGGCAGTTCCGATGAAATAGAATTAGGAGGACAAAACAGTGGCAGTAAGTGAAAGAGATATAGAGGCCATCGTCAAATCAGTGCTCGATGGCATGAGAGACCCCAGCGCTCTGGCGAGCAGTCCCGCCGCTTCCTTTGCTCCTGTCAGCATTCCGAAAACCGCACATGTGGCGGTGCTGACCGAGCTGAAGCATTTTGATATCCGGGAGTATCCGATTCCCGAGGTTGGCGACGACGATATTCTCGTAAAGGTGGAGGGCTGCGGCGTGTGCGGAACCGACGCGCACGAGTATAAGGTAGATCCCTTTGGGCTCATCCCCGTGGCGCTCGGCCATGAGGGAACCGGCGAGATCGTAAAGATGGGCAAAAACGTGACGAAGGATTCCGCGGGCAAGGCCGTAAAGGTCGGCGACAAGATCGTGACCTGCATGATCTTCAAGGACAATCCCGACATCACGATGTATGACTTAAACAAGCAGAATGTCGGCGGCGCGGACGTATACGGACTGCTTCCCGACGACGACTGCCATCTGAACGGATGGTTTGCGGATTACATCTTAATCCGCGGCGCATTGGGCTCCACGTTCTTTAACGTGAGCGATCTGGATCTGGATTCGAGAATCCTGATTGAGCCGTGCGCGGTGCTCGTCCATGCGGTCGAGCGCGCGAAGCTGACGAATATCCTGCGGTTTAACAGCCGCGTGGTCGTTCAGGGCTGTGGGCCGATCGGCCTGATCTGTATCGCGGTTCTGCGCACGATGGGCGTTGAGAACATCGTGGCGGTGGACGGCAACGAGCAGCGTCTGGAGTTCGCAAAGAAGATGGGCGCGGAGAAATCCGTGAACTTCATGAACTACCAGGGCGTGGAGGCGCTCGCGGGCGGTGTGGAGGCAGCGTTTGGCGGCCATCTGGCGGACTTTGCGTTCCAGTGTACCGGAAATCCGAAGGCGCACGCAAACATCTACAAGATGATCCGCAACGGCGGCGGCCTGTGCGAGCTTGGATTTTTCATCAACGGCGGAGACGCGACGATCAATCCGCACTTTGACCTTTGCTCGAAGGAGATCACGCTGGTCGGCTCATGGGTATACACGCTCAGGGATTATGTAACGACCTTTGATTTCTTAAAGAGAGCACAGGCGATCGGACTTCCGATGAAGGATCTGATCACGCACAAATTCCCGCTGGAGGAGATCAACGAGGCACTTGAGACGAACCTTGCGATGAAGGGACTTAAGATTGCGATCGTGAACAAATAATTGGAGGTAGCATATGGCACAGGCTTGTGGTATCATAGAGGTCTTTGGTCTGGTAACTGCCTTTGAGGCGGCGGATGCGGGCTGCAAAGCCGCAAATGTAACCTTAGAGCCATTTGACCGCAACAAACCGGCGAATGCGGATGCACTTCCCGTACCCCTTATCATCTGCGTAAAGTTCCGCGGCTCCGTGATGGACGTGACCGCGGCGGTGGACGCAGCGCAGGAGGTCGCAGAGCGGACGACCGGAATGGTGAGCCGCTATGTCATCTCCGGGCCGGATGAGGGCACGCAGATGATGTTTGGCTTAAACGCCTTTGACAAAAATTAGCAGTGAAAAATCAGGAGGATAAACAAAATGGCACAGGAAGCATTAGGAATGGTTGAAACCAGAGGTCTTACGGCAGCGATTGAGGCTGCGGATGCAATGGTAAAGGCAGCGGAGGTTGTCCTGATCGGAACGGAAAAGATCGGTTCCGGACTCGTAACCGTTATGGTTCGCGGCGATGTGGGTGCAGTGAAGGCTGCAACCGAGACCGGCGGCGCAGCAGCGGCAAAGCTCGGCGAGCTGGTAGCAGTACATGTCATCCCGAGACCCCACACGGACGTTGAGAAGATTCTGCCGACGGTGAAATAAGGAACTGAACATAAGTAAACCGAAGTGGATATCAGGTCGAAGCGCTTGCTGCTGAGACCGTGAGAATATGATGCAGATGTGCAAAAATCCCATCGCGTAGCGATTTCAAATGGATTTTTGCATGAAACTGTGAAGGAACTGAACAGTTGAAAGGGACCGCGTATGAAGTCACTCGGATTATTGGAAATCTCCGGTGTCACCGCGGCGGTGACCGCACTGGATATCATGTGTAAAACTGCGGACGTAGAGTTCGTGACATGGGAGCGTAAGCTTGGCGGACGTCTTGTGACGATCATCGTGCAGGGCGATGTGGCCGCTGTCAGACAGGCAGTGGAGGCCGCGGCGGCGAACGGAATCAAAGAACCTGTCAATTATACTGTCATCGCAAGACCCCACGAGGAGGTCATCCGTCTCGTGGAGCTCTCCGCGGGCAGGATGAAGCCGAAGGCGCCCGTGAAGGAGAAAGCGCCCTCAAAAAAAGGTGAGTAATTATGGCAGAGAAAAAGACGGCTGCCGCGAAGCGGACCACGGGAGCGGCGGCGAAAACGACCCCGGCAGAGGTGTCTGTCGAAGAAAGGAAAGTGGAGGTAAGAATTATGGCACAGGAAGCATTAGGAATGGTTGAGACCAGAGGACTGACCGCGGCGATTGAGGCGGCAGACTCTATGTGCAAGGCTGCGAACGTTGTGTTGGTCGGGACAGAGAAGATCGGTTCCGGACTCGTAACCGTTATGGTTCGCGGCGATGTCGGCGCAGTAAAGTCAGCCGTTGAGGCGGGCGGCGCAAACGCATCCAAATTAGGCGAGCTGGTAGCGACCCATGTCATCCCCAGACCGCACACCGACGTTGAGAAGATTTTACCGACTGTGAAATAGCAAAACATAACCGGGCTCCGGGCGCGTGCGCCCGGGAGCCTTTATCAACAGGAGCGTTTGTGATATGGATGAGAAAAAAATTGAACTGATCACAAGGCTCGTCATGGAAGTGCTCGGAGATGATGTCTCCGCCGCAAAGAAGGACGGCTTCATGGTTCCGATCGGCGTCTCCGCACGTCATGTGCATCTGACGCAGGAGCATGTGGAGGTGTT
>CAMTZV010000391.1 GCA_947086625.1 uncultured bacterium
TTCGCGCGGGCAATCTCACGAAAAAGGCGCAGGCGGACGCGTGGCGGGCGGTAGCGGAGGGCACGAAAAAGTCCGGGGGATGGTATTACACGGTCGTTGCGCGCGACGGGGAATACTGCGTGCTTCAGTATGCGATCGTGCCGCAGTACCATTCGCCCGTTTTGCGGAGATATTTACCGAATCCGCAAAACCTGCTGTTTTTGTGCTGGGTGTGCGCGGCTTTGGCCGTTGTCGTGCTGACCGCGGTGCGTTTCGGGCGCGCGATGACAAAAAAGCTCGCGCCCCTCATATCGGTGACGGAGCGGATCGGGCGGGAGGAGCTCGACTTTGCGGCGCCTGCGAGCGATATCCGGGAGCTTGACGCGGTCCTTCGGGCGTTCGATGACATGCGGGAGGCGCTGCGGCAGTCGCTGGAGCGCCAGTGGAGTCTTGAGCAGGAGCGGAAGGAGCAGCTCTTAGCGCTGGCGCATGATTTGAAAACGCCGTTGACACTCGTGCGCGGAAACGCGGAGCTGCTGTGCGAGACGCCTGTGGATGCGGAGCAGCGGGAGTGTGCCGCGGTCATTGAGAGAAGCGCCGGGCGAATGCAGCGCTACGTGGAGACGATGATTGAGATCATGCGGGACGGCTATCGGATAAAGCCCTGTAGAGTGGAGACGGCTTCTCTTTTGGAGGATGCGGCCGAACAGCTTCGGGATCTTTGTGCCGCGAAGGGGCTTTCGGCGGAGCAGGCATTTTCGTATCAGGGAAAAGACATCGTGCTCGACCGGGCGCTGTTTATGCGCGCACTCGTCAACGTATTTGCAAACGCCGCAGAATACACGGCGGCGGGCGGCACGATTTTTTTCGAGGTGTGCGAAGAAAAAGACGCGGTTGCCTTTACGGTCACGGATACGGGCTGCGGCTTTTCCGGGGAGGCGTTAAGGCACGCAAAGGAGCAGTTTTTCTCCGGCGATAAGAGCCGCGGGCAGGGCGCGCACAGCGGGATCGGGCTGTATCTGGCAGACCTCGTGGCGCGCGGGCACGGAGGAGAACTCCGATTGGAAAATTCAAAGGAGACGGGCGGGGCGCGGGTGTGTATCAAAATTCCGAAAAAAACGGAGGGCGGGCCTGCAACCTGACGGGAGAAAACCGTACTTATAAAGTGAAAGCTGCTTTCAACATGACAATCGCGGCCGGCTGTGCGGGCGAAAAAGCGCGGCGGCCGTGAAATTGCGGGGGCCCGGGAGCGGGCAATCCCTGAAGGAGGAAGAGGAAGGTGGACGATCATGCGATTATAGCCCTGTATTGGGAGCGCAACGAGCGGGCGATTCGGGAGACATCGCAAAAGTACGGGAAATTGTGCGCGTATATTGCAAACAATGTTTTATCGAACCGTGAGGACAGCGAGGAGTGCGTAAACGATACGTATCTGGCACTCTGGAACGCAATCCCGGTGCAGCGGCCGGAGCGGTTTTCCGTGTTTATCGGGAAAATTGTAAGAAATCTGGCGCTGAAAAAGTACGAGTATATTTCCGCGGCGAAAAGGAACCCTTCGGCGGTCACGTCGCTGGAGGAGCTGGGGGAGTGTACGTCGGGCGCGCCCGGCGTGGAGTCGGAGCTGGAAGGAAGGCTCATCGAGCAGGCGATCAATGATTTTCTTTGGAAGCAGAGCGAAGAGAAACGAAATATTTTTATTCGCCGATACTGGTATTTTGACTCGATCGGCGAAATCTGCAGGCGCACGGGCTACGGACAGAGCAAGGTGAAATCCATGCTGTACACAATGCGCCAGAAGCTGAAAAAGCACTTGGAGGGGGAGGGGATCGTATTATGAAGGCATGGCAGCTATCCGAGCATATCGGAAATATCGACGAGCGGCTCATCGAGCAGGCGCAGAGCGTGCAAAATTATGGCCGGATGCACAGAAAAAGGCGTGTGCGCAGTGCCTTGACGGGCGCGGCGGTGTTCGCGCTCATGATGTGCAGCTTCAGTGCCGGGGCGCTTGCCTTTGCCGGCGAGACCGCGGAGGGGCAGGAGCTGCTCTCCATCCCGGAAATCGATTTGACGATGATCCTGCCGGACGACTGGAGCGGAAAATATGGGATGGAAAAGAGCGGGGAAAACTACGTCGTCTACAGCCGGCAGGTGCGGGAAGCGCCTGGCGCGCAGGAGGGAGAACCATGGGGCGGCGTGCTCTTTACCGTCGTCTGTTACGACGAGGCGATGACGCCGGAGCAGTTTGTGGAGAACGGTTACGACTTTACCGGGTACCGCTATCTTTTTTCGACGGAGGAGAGCACCTATATTCTCCATGAAGCGAGCGATGTGCAGTGGGATCCGGCGGATGCGGGGCAGGAGGAGGCGTATCAGGCAATGGCGTCGCAGATACGGGAGATCCGCTTTGTCCCGGAGGGCATTTTAAAGGACGGCTGATCAATCGCCCCCGCCGCTGCTTTCTGTGTCGGACATGGCAGGGAAAGCGGCGGCGGGTTTCAGCGCCGAAAGCCCGTGGGCGATGAGCTGTGTGGTGAGCGTGATCATCCTTTCAATCGGGATTTTTTTGCCGTCGGCGACCCATTGGGAATAGATATTCGATATGCTTCCGTCCACATAGATGTTGATAATTTTGCGCTCCAGGGGGCTGTATTTGAAAAGAGGGTTGTCGGGCCCATAGTGGTGGAAGAGCATTTGATTCGTATGGCTGGCAGGGCTTTTTTCGTATGGATAATTTCCCTGGCTGTCAAGAATTTTCTGGCTGATTGGATCGGTATGCTCGATAAACAGAAACATCTTACGAATGATCTTTCCCAAATCGTGCGGGAGGCATAAGCCCGAGGTTGATTCTAAAATCTTAGCATAGATCTCGGTCTGCAATGCGGCGAGCAGCTCGTCGAGCGAGCTGTAGTGGAGGTAAAATGTTTTTCGGTTGATCATCGCGCGCCCGGTCAGCTCTTTGATTGTAATTTGCGCATAGTCCATGTCTCTTAACATTTCGCGGAATGTTTCCTGTATGAGCCGCTCGGTTTTTACGTAGCGCAGGTCATTTTTGGGTTCTTGTTTCATAGCGTTTCCCTCTCTCTTCCAGTCGGGGACAGTACAGATAGGCCACATTTTTTTGACGGTGTGTATTAAACAACGCACATTT
>CAMTZV010000392.1 GCA_947086625.1 uncultured bacterium
CGGCTCGGCTCGATTAAGTCGTACTCGCGCCACGTCACGCGCCTCGTGTCCTCCATAGCGGGATTGAGCTCGACGAGACAGATCTCGTCCCCGTAATTTTTTGCGTTATTTTCCAGATATTGTATGATCGGCATAACGAAAGTTCTCCATTCTGTATTTTGCTTTGGCGCTTTAAAGCGTCCGCTGAATAAAGTATAAGGAGTTTTCCGCAAAAAGTCAATGGATAATGGACAAATCAAATGCCCGTCCTCCGGTACGTCCGGCAGATCAGCGGAGGGAGCGCGACGAAGAGCGCGCCGTAGAGCGCAAACAAAAGAGGGATCGCGCCAAACACCCGACCCGCGACGGTGTACACGTTAAAATAGTCAAGCGAGACGCTTACCTGCAGGAGCTGGTCGGGCAGAAGACCGATGATTTTGGCCACGAGGGGGCTGTTGATGTTCCCGAGAAACGAGGGGACAAAAACGAGCACAAACGGGACGAGCACGGAGAGTACGGCGGATTTCGTTTTCGCGGAGACAAGCATACACATACATGAGAGAAACAGGCATCCCACATAGCCTCCGAGGACGACCAGCACGTATTTTTGGCCGATGGTGATCGGGTAAAAGCATTTCCAGGAGCCCCAGTACGCCTGCACCGGGCACTGGCTGCCGCCCGCTCCGAGACAGAGCAGGACGATGGCGGAATAGAGCAGAATCACCGCCCAGTAGACCGCGGTCACGATGCATAGCCCGGCAGCCGCTTTCGCGCGCACGGCTTTGCCCCTCCCGTGCAGCGACGAGAAGAAGATGGCGTCGGATTTCCATGAAAATTCATTGGAAAAGATCCCGGCGACGAGGTAGCTCAGCACGAGCATGGTAATCATGATAACGGTCGGCGAATACTCGAAAAGCCGTGTGAAGCCGTCCATGTACGCGTAATCAAACGGCGTTTCCAGCGCGGCGTAGCTGGCCAGAAGATACTGCTTTTCACTGTCTGAAAACTGATCGGACGCCTCCGTTTCCAGCCACTCCCGCAGCAGCCGTATCCGGTTTTCATAAAAGCAGGGGGCGTCCGCTTCGCTGAGGGAATCGGCGCGGTAATAGTCGTAGTCCCGAAAGCTTTTTGCGAAGGAGCAGTTTAAAAGGTCGCGGATGTTCTGAACGCCCTGCCCCCAGCTGTAGGCGATATCGTTTTCCCTCGTATCGGTCGAGCGCGCCTGCGGCGTTTCGCGGATTTTGCGGTTTTCAGCGATGGCAAGACGGATTTTTTTTTCGTCGATGGGGCCTGCCCACTTTGCGCGCGCCGCCCGAAGCTCTTTAGCGGCGGCAGGGCCGCTTTGCCGGTCGCCGTTTTCGTCGATGTAGGTGACGTCGGCCGCAAAAAAGGAGCAGAGCAGGACGAGTGCGAGCAGCAGCAGGAGCGCAACCCTGCTTCCCGTTTTTGCGCATACTTTTTTGATCTCAAAACGCAGCATCATCTTCACCTGCCTTCTCTCCAAAATAATATAAAAATACGTCCTCCAATACGGCCTGCTCCCCGACGGCGGCGGGGGAGGGCTTCTCTTCCGACAGGATGCGAAGCTGCGTCCCCTCCGGGGCCGTCTTCAGATTTGCCACCTTGTAGGTGCGCATGTAGCCGGACACCTCGCGTTTTGGGACGGTTATGCGCCAGACGCGTCCGTCCATGGAGGAGAGCAGCTCCTCGGACGTGCCGAAAAAGCAGAGCCTTCCGTCGTTTAAGAGCAGGATCTCGTTGGCGATATACTCGATGTCCGAGACGATGTGGGTCGAGAGCAGGACGAGCCGCTGCGCCGCAAGCTCGCTGATCAGATTTCGGAAGCGGATGCGCTCGTTCGGGTCAAGTCCGGCCGTCGGCTCGTCGAGAATGAGGATTTTCGGGTCGTTTAGCATCGCCTGGGCGATTCCGGCCCGGCGCTTCATACCGCCGGAGAGCTTTTTCATTTTTTTGCCGCGCGCGTCCGCAAGTCCGACCTGCCGCAGCAGCTTTGCCGTGCGCCGTCTGGCGACGGCGGGGCGCAGCCCCTTGATCGAGGCGATGTACAGGAGATAGTCGTACACGGTAAAATCCGGGTAATAGCCGAAGTCCTGCGGCAGATAGCCGAGAAGCCTGCGGTATTCCCCGTCCATCTGAAAAATGTCCGCGCCGTCCCATGTGACGTGCCCTTCGGTGGGCGGCAGGAGCGTGCAGAGCATACGCATGAGCGTTGTCTTTCCGGCACCGTTTACGCCTAAAAGCCCGTAAACGCCGGCACAGAGGGTGCAGGAAATGTGGTCGACGGCGGTCGTGTCCTGAAACCGCCTCGTCAGATCTGTGATTTTTAATTCCATAGCGGATGTACCTCCAATCCTTTTTTTAAGTCTTTCTGGCCGCGGTAAATGCAGAAGCCGAGATAGAAGACGGCGGCTGCGGCAGCGGCAAGCCAGGCGGGCCGTGTGATGGCCGTATAGATGCGCTCGTTTAAAACGAGCTGTGTCCACAGGAAGCAGAATATGAGGTTCAGCACCAGTGCAAATGTCTCGGAGCCGATGCGTCTGCTGTAGAGCGTGCGGAAGGAAATGCAGCAGGTGATGACGCACGGGAGAAAAAAATCTGTGATGAGCTCCCCGGCGGAAAGCTTTCCCGAGGCGAGGGCTGCCGCCGAAAACGTCGTGAAAAGCAGCGTGTCAACGAGCGCGAACAAAAGCATCCGCGCCGCGTACACCTGCCTTAAGGAGTAGAGAGCGCAGCCCTCGATCTCCATGGAGCCCGCGTTTTTGTTTTTCCAGAGCTCCGGCAGCAGCAGAAGCGCGAAGAGGGGCGCGGCAATGCCCATGCATCTGCGGACAAAAGCCCCGCTGCCTGCGGTATCGAGCAGCATCCAGAGAATGAGCAGCACAAGCGCCTGCATGGCCCACCAGCGCTTGTGGATGTATCGGCTCTGGCTGTAGATGAATTCGGCGCGGGAGAGGCAGCCGTCCGCCTCTGCGCGGTAAAATGCCGCCTTTGATTTTTGAATCGTCTCCTGCAAGTGCTCCTCGCAGATCAGGAGATCGTTTGCCGTATGGGCGGGCAGGCCCGCCCGCTTTGCCTGTCTGTGCATGAATGTTCCTCCTCTTCGTCCAAAACGGTCATGA
>CAMTZV010000393.1 GCA_947086625.1 uncultured bacterium
AGTGCATCGTCGAGACGCGCCGCCGCCGTTCCGTAATCGCGGTATACCTCATTGCGGTAGCCGACCATCGAATCCATCGTGTTCACCGCCTTGTAAAAATACGCAAGCGGCGCGCCGCCCAAAAAGGCAAAGAGCAGCGGCGCGATCACGCCGTCGGAGGCATTTTCCGCGACCGTTTCCACCGTCGCCTTCACAACGCCCGCCTCGCTAAGCGTCTCTGTATCCCGCCCGACGATCCGCGCAACCGCCCGGCGCGCACACACAAGCCCCTCCGCATTCATCGCCCGGTACACCGCATAGCTCTCCCGCCCCAGTGATTTTTCTGCAACTGCATAAAATAGCAGCACGCTCTCCGCCGCCACACCGAGCACCGGGTGGATGCGGTACGCGCCCAGCGTCACCGCGCAGACGGCGGAGACGACGACGAGCAGCACGAATACGACAAGATAAGCGCCTCCGGCGCGCTCCCCTCCCTTTGTGCGCGGAAAGAGCGGCCGCGTGTGCCTTTCCGTCCACGCGATCAGCCGTCCGATCAGGCAGATGGGGTGCAAGGCGCGCGGATCCGCAAACAACTGGTCGAGCACGCCCGCGAGTGCGCAGGCGATCAGGCGGCATCCGATTAGATTCATAACATCCTCCGTAGCTTTTTTTCACAGTCCGTTTCACACGATTACTATCTTCATGCTGACATTTCCTGACGTCCCGGAAGTCACCGTCAGCCAGCCGCCGCCGGGCAGGTCGTTTCTGACAAAGGCTGTCTAAAAAACACCGGCGCTTAGCGAGGTATTTTCGAGCTTAGCGTCCGCTGTGTTTTTTACAAGCGGGAGCGTGCCTTTGCAGAAATGACCTGCCGGGCGGCGGCGTGACCTGCCAGAAGCGATCTGTCTATCGGCGTGGCCTGCCCTGCCGCAAACAGCTTACCGGCGGCGGCATGACCTGCCAGAAACGATCTGGCTGTCGGCATGGCCTGCCCTGCCACATGCAGCTTACCGGCGGCGGCGTGACCTGCCAGAAACGATCTGGTTGCGGCGTGACCTGCCCTGCCGTTTAATTCAACGGCACATACGTCTCCACGCGAATATCCGCAAACGTCCCCATCTCGTTGTAGACACGGGCCGCCATATCGATCAGCGGAAGCAGTGCCACCGCGCCGCTGCCCTCGCCAAGACACATGTCGCAGGTAAGCAGCGCGCGCTTTCCGAGCGCATCCAGAATCATACCGGATGCCGGCTCCTTCGACACGTGGCTCGCCAGCATATATCCGGCGCACGCCGGCGCGAGCCGCTTTGCCAGAAGCGCCGCCACCGCAGAGATAAAGCCGTCGATGACGACCGGGCAGCGGCAGAGCGCGCCGCCTAAGAATACGCCCGCAAGCCCCGCGATGTCAAGCCCTCCGACCTTTGCGAGCACATCTAAGGGATCGTCCGGGTCGGGACTGTTTACGGCGATACCCCGCCGGATCGCGTCGATCTTCTTTTTCAGTCCGTCCGAGGAAAGCCCCGCGCCGCGCCCGGTCACCGCCTCCGGCGGCACGCCGAGCAATACCGCGGCGATCGCGCTGCTCGTCGTCGTGTTTCCGATGCCCATCTCCCCGGTCGCAAAGATCTGCGTGCCGTGCGCCGCGAAATCCCGCACCAGCTCGATGCCCGTGAGGATCGCGCCGATGGCCGTCTCCCGCGTCATCGCAGGCTCCACCGCCAGATTTTTTGTCCCGTACACCTCTTTTTTGCGCAGCGTGCGGGGCGTATCGGCCGCCATGCCGATATCCACGACCGTCAGCTCGCAGCCCGCCTCATGGCACATAAGCGACGTACACGTCTGATCGTCGAAAAAGTTTTCCGCCACGACCGCCGTGACCTCCTGCCCCGTCTGCGTGACGCCCTCCGCCACAACGCCGTTGTCTGCACACATGACGATCAGGCGCTTTTTTTCCGTCATCGGCCTTTCGCTCCGCTGGATGGCGCAGATCTGTGCAATCAGATCCTCTAACCGCCCAAGGCTCTTAAGCGGCTTTCCGACCGTATCCCAGTACGCCAGACTGCGCGCCTCATATTCCTTCGCGCACGGCTCGATCTGCGCGAGCTGCTCCCGCAGCAGCTGTTCCCTTGTCTTCATCGCTCTCTCCCTCACCTATAATTCATACCCCCGCGGCGTCACCATTTTCCCGCCGACCGCGCGCGTCTGCGAGCTGCCGATAAAAACGGTCGTAAACATGTTGACCTGTGTCCCCCGCAGCTCCCCGAGCGTCAGCACCCGCGAGTGCTCGCCGTCCCGTCCGATATTTTCCGCCAGCCCGCACACCGTCTCCGGCGGCCGGTGCTCTAAAACGAGATCGCACGCCTTTTCCAGATAGTCATGCCGCTTTTTGCTGGACGGATTGTAGAGCACGATGACAAAATCCGCCGCAGCCGCAAGCGCGATGCGCGTTTCGATCGTCTCCCACGGCGTCAGGCGGTCGCTTAAACTGATGACTGCAAAATCGTGGATGAGCGGCGCGCCGAGCAGGGCCGCGCCGGAGAGGGCCGCGGTCACGCCTGCGACCGTCTCCACCTCCACCTGCGGGTATTCCTCCTGTAGCTGCAGGATCAGGCCGCTCATGCCGTAAACCCCCGCGTCGCCGCTGCACACCATCGCAACCTTTTGTCCCTTTCCTGCCTCCTCAAACGCCATACGGCACCGCTCAATTTCCCGCGTCATCGGCGTGGAAAGCACTTTCTTCTCCGGAAAGCGGCTTTTCACCAGCTCCACATACACCTCATAGCCGACGATCACGTCAGCCTGTGAGAGCGCATCAAGCGCCCTTTTTGTCATCAGCTCATAGTCCCCCGGCCCGATGCCGACCACCGTTATCTTTTTCATCGCTCCTTTGCCTTTCTGTACTCTGTTGAAAACGTCGGGTCGTAAAGCCTCGAGCGCCCGTATGTGCTGTGGGCGATGGCATCCCCGACTAAAATGAGTGCCGTTTTTGTAATCCCGTTTTCCTGCGCGGTCTGCGCCAGCGTCCCCACCGTACAGACGAAGACGCGCTCGTCGGGCCACGACGCCTTGTAGACGATCGCCGCAGGTGTCTGTCTCTCATAGCCGCCCGCCAGCAGCCGCCC
>CAMTZV010000394.1 GCA_947086625.1 uncultured bacterium
TCAGACGCTTCATCGCCATGAGCGCCAGATCCATCAGGCACACAAACTTGTCGTCCCGGCCTGCGTACAGCTCGTTATGCGTCTGCATATAGTCGGCAAAGCTCGCCTCCATCGGCGCGCGGTAATACCCGTCGCCAAACGTCACGTCCACAAGCTCCGTCGAAAACGTCGTGTGGCGGCAGTGATCCGACCAGTACGTATCGAGCACGCGCACCTCCGTCACCGACGGATCGCGCCGTTCCTCGTTTTTAAAATAGTTCTGAATATGAAGAAAGTCCTTAAACGTCATCGCCAGATTCAGCGAATCGTAGAGCGCGCGCAGCTCATCCTCCGCCATCCCCGTAAAGCCGTCAAAAATCTTCACGTCCTCCGGCTCCGGAAACTCCTGCACAAGCGTGTCCGGCTTGTCCTGCGCAGTCTCGCGCGAATCGACCGGGTTGATGCAGTGCTTTTTGATCGCGGCAAGCTCCTCCTCGCTCACGCTGCCCTCGATGACGTAGGTCGTGGCCGAGCGGATGATCGGCTCCTCGTCCTCGTTTAACAGGCGCACGCACTGCACCGCGGAGTCCGCCCGCTGGTCAAACTGGCCCGGCAGATATTCCACGCTGAATACAGCGCCGCCCCGCGCGTCAAATGTCTCCTCGAAAAGCTCGTCCACCGGCGGCTCGGAAAACACCGTCACCTTCGCCTTCTCGTAAGTCTCGTCCGAAATATGTTCGATATCATAGCGGATCAGCACCCGCACATCTGTCACAGTCTTAATCCCGAGATAGCTCCCTATCTCAGCTTTCAAATCCTTTGCGGCTACCGCAAAATCAGGTTTCTTCTCCGCGTAAACGCGACGCACATTGCTCATGGTTGTTCCTCCGTCTGCCTGTTTTATTGAAACGATACCTATATAATAAGGAAAAAGAAGCGAGAATGCAAGCTTCTTTTCACACCCCGCCGCTGACGCCCCAGAACTCCCCCAGCAGCCCGTCCACCTGCCCCAGCGTGCAGCTCTTAAAATTACCCCACTCCCGCGGAAAGAGCCGCAGGTTGTCCCGCTGCAAAAAGCGCTCGTCCAGAAGCGCGATGACGCCCACGTCGGAGAGCGTGCGGATGACGCGCCCCGCCGCCTGCTGCACCTTGTTCATGCCCGGGAAGCGGTAAACGTAGTCAAAGCCGTCGATGCCCCGCGCGTCAAAAAAGTCCTTCAAAATCTCGCTCTCGCCGCCAATCTGGGGGATGCCGGTGCCCACGATGATGGCGCCGATCAACTGATCCTCGCGCAGGTCGATACCCTCCCCGAAGATGCCGCCCATCACGCAGAACGCCACCATCGGGCGCTCCCGCCTGCGCACAAACTCCTGCAAAAACTCCTCCCGCTGCTGCTCCCGCATATTTTGCACCTGCATAATAATATCGATGTCCGCTCCCGCCGCCTGCTCAAACTGCTCCTCCACATCCAAAAGCATTCGGTAGGACGGGAAAAACGCGATGTAGTTGCCGCGCTTTGCCCGCGCAATCCTTTCTATATAAGAGGCGATCCGCGCAAACTCCTCCGGCGTGCGCCGCGTGTATCTGCTGCTCACGTCCCGTCCCACGAGAAGCAGCCGCTGGTCGTCGGAAAACACCGAGTGCGCGTACACCGCGTAGTTGTCCTCCCGCGTGGAGAGAAGCCCCTTGTAGTAGTTGATCGGCAGCAGCGTCCCGGAAAAAAAGACGGTGCTTCGCGCCTTATTCAGACAGTCCTGCAAATTCACAGACGGGTCCGCGCAGTACAGCTTCACGGCAAAGCGCCCCTGTTCCAGCGACGAATAGATCACGTAATTCTCGTCCACAACCTCGTAGATGTTCAAAAAGTTGCGCAGCTCAAAATAGAACTCCATCACCGTATCACGCTCCGGGATTGTGAGCGGCCGCTGCAAAAAGCGCTCCAGCTCCGACAGCAAGCGCATGAGCGCAAACACGAGATCGTTGATCGAGGAGAGCACGACAAAATCCTCGCACTCCCGCTTGTACTCCAGCAGCAGCTTATTGACGCGCTCCAGAGCGCGCTCCACCTTTTTGCTGAACGGCTTTAAGAGCCGCTTCACCGCCAGCACGTCCTCCTTCACGATGCACGCGGAGTACATCTGCCTGCCCCGCTCGACGAGATTGTGCGCCTCATCGACGAGAAAAATGTAATCGCCGCGGTTGCCCTCCGCAAAAAAACGCTTCAGATAGACGTTCGGGTCGAACACGTAATTGTAATCCCCTACGATCACATCAGAAAAGCTTGCCGCATCCAGACACAGCTCAAACGGGCAGACCATGTGCGCGTCCGCCTGCGCGAGCAGCACCTCCCGCGAAAAGCAGTCCTCCCGCTGCAACAGGTCGAACAGAGCGTCGTTCACCCGGTCAAAATGCCCCTTCGCGTACGGGCAGTCGTCAGGGTTGCACGCCGGTTTTTCACATCTGCATAATTTTTCTTTTGCAGTAATCTGGACAACCTTGCCGCGGTAGCCCCGCTCCCGAAACGCCGCGAACGTCTCCATCGCCACCGCCGCCGTCACGGTCTTCGCCGTCAGATAAAAGATTTTCTCCCCCTGTCCCTCGCCCACGGCACGCACCGCCGGAAAGAGGACGGAGACGGTCTTTCCGGTTCCGGTCGGCGCCTGGATAAAGAGGTTTTTGCGCCGCAAAATCGTCCGGTAGACGTCCGCGACAAGTCCTTTTTGCCCTTCCCGGTACGGAAACGGAAATTCCAGCTTTTTTATGGAAGCAACGCTCGTCTGCCGCCACTCGAACTGAAAGTCGGCCCACTTTTTGTACTCCTCCATCAAGGCGTCAAACCACGCCCGCAATTCTGCAAATGCATAACGCTCGTAAAAGCGGCCCACCGCCTCCGTGTCCAGATCGCAGTAGGTCATCTGCACGCCGATCTCGGTCAGGTCATGCGAAACCGCATACATGTAGGCATAGCACTTCGCCTGCGCCAGATGCACGGAAACCGGAGCCTCCATCTCCGTCACATCCCGGTAGACGCCCTTGATCTCGTCGACGCACGCCGCGCCGTCCCGCGTAAAAATGCCGTCGGCGCGCCCCTCAATCGTCAGCACATAGCGCTCCCCCGACA
>CAMTZV010000395.1 GCA_947086625.1 uncultured bacterium
TGGTGTTATGCATCACACTATGGATGGAAAACGGATTATCAGCGTCAATCAGGCGGCGCTTCGGCTGCTGGGCTACGAGTCGCAGGAGCAGATGCTCGAGGACGGCTTTGACCTGATCGCAATGACGGTGATGGACGAGGACAAGGCAAAGCTGCGGGCGCACATCAATTCCCTGACAAAGATCGGGGAGAGCGTCAGCGTGGAATATCGCGTGCAGCACAAAAACGGGAATGTGCTGCACATCATGGGAAATATCAAGCTCATCGAGGAGGGCGGGGATCTCTACTACCAGCGCTTTCTGCTGGATTTTACGGCCTATAAGCTCAAGGACGAGAAAAAGAATCAGGAGCTTCGCTACCGGGAGAAGATCTTTGAGGTATTTTCCACCTTTTTGTCGGACAACGTGGACGATGTGTATATCATGCTCGATGAAAAGGGTGAGCGGGCGGAGTTTGTCAGCCCGAATATCGAGCGCGTGCTCGGTATTTCCTGGGAGAGCGCCGCAAAGGACGTGAAATGGGTCGGGCTTGCCACATACACAAACGGGGCAGGGATCAGGCAGGAGCGCCTTGCGGGATTAGAGCCTGGTATGTCGTTAGAGCCGATGGAGACAGAGCGCATCCACAAAAAAACCGGGGAGCGCAAGTGGTTTCTCGAGAGCGTCTACTGCGTGCTTGTGCAGGGAATCAAGAAGATTATTGTCTATATTTCAGACCGGACGAAGGAGCGGCAGATTCAGAATACGCTCTCCGAGGCACTGCATATCGCGCAGACGGCAAACAAGGCGAAGAGCTCGTTTTTAGGCAGTGTGAGCCATGATATCCGCACGCCGATGAACGCGATCATGGGCTTTATCCCCCTTCTGCAGGAGGAGGCGGACAACCAGAAGCATGTACTGGAATACACGCAGAAAATTTCCGCCGCAAGCCAGCATCTTTTAAGCCTGATCAATGACGTGCTGGATATGAACAAAATTGAGAGCGGCGGCGCCGTGCTCAATATCTCGGAGATTAGCCTGGCGGAGATCATCGACGAGATCAATACGATCATCCGGCCGCAGACGAATGCGCGGGGCCAGAAATTTGAGATATCGGCTGTTTCCGTGACGAGCGAGCATCTGCTGGGAGATAAGCTCCGGATCAACCAGATCCTGATTAACATCCTCTCGAATGCGGTGAAGTACACGCAGGACGGCGGCTCGATCCGAATGAGGGTCGACGAGCTGCCGAGGGTCGACGCGAGCTACAGCCGCATCCGCTTTACCGTCAGCGACAACGGGCAGGGGATGAGCAGGGAATACCAGAAGGTGATCTTCGAGCCCTTCAGCCGTGAGCAGAACACGGCGTGGAATCGAACGCCCGGCACCGGGCTTGGCATGGCCATCACGAAAAGCCTGGTCGATCTGATGCACGGCTCCATTCATGTGGAGAGTGAGCCGGGGAAGGGCAGTACATTTACGGTGGAATTGGCGCTTCGCAATCAGAACCGGGCGGAGGATCCGCGCTTCTGGAAGCAGCATGGGATCATGCGCATGATCGTCGCGGATGACGACGGGGATGTGTGCCGCGATATCGTAAAAAAGATGGCGGGAACCGGCGTGGAGGTGCACTATACGACGGACGGCGCGGGGGTGATCGAAATGATCCGAAGCGGGCGCGAGGAAAAAAAGCCGTATGACCTCATTTTGCTCGACTGGAAAATGCCCGGGCTGGACGGGCTGAAGACGGCGCGCCTGATCCGCAAAAATTACGTGGAAAACATTCCGATCCTGCTGTTTTCCGCTTACGACTGGCGGGAGATCGAGCGGGAGGCTTTGGAAATCGGAGTGGAGCATTTTTTGCAGAAGCCGTTTTTTATGAGCAATTTTAAAGATTCGATCCGGCGGATGATGGGGTCGGAGCAAAAGGGGAGCAGTCAGGCCGACGACGGGCCGTTTATGAGCGGGACACATGTCCTTGTGGTGGAGGACATCGATATCAATCAGATGGTGATCGTAAAGCTTTTGGGCACGCTTGGGGCGGAGTGCGAGGTCGCGGAAAACGGGCAGCAGGCGATGGAGCTGTTTCGGGAGTCTCCTGCCGGCCGGTATGATCTTGTACTCATGGATATCCAGATGCCCGTCATGAACGGCTACGAGGCGACCCGCGCGATCCGTGCCTGCGGACATCCGCAGGCGGGAAGCATCCCGATCATCGCAATGTCGGCGAACGCTTTCGTGGAGGACGTGCGAAGGGCATTGGAGGCCGGCATGAATGCGCATGTATCCAAGCCGATCGTGTTTGAGGAGTTTAAACGTATACTTGTTACGATTCTCGGTCCAGGAACGCGCACTGGCTGCGCGTTCCGTGAGAACATGATTCAGGAGTGAGGGGCGATTTTTGCGCAGCAAAATTCGGAATATCGCCCCGAACCGTTACTATGAACGGCTCCCGAGCCGTGAATAGTAACGTATACTTCGGGAAGTGTTGGGCATTTGACAGGGAAATAAAGGTTTTACTGTACATTTTCCCGCCGGAGGTATTATAATAGAAAGCAGAGGAAATATGTCAGGATGGGGAAGGAAGGTAAGACAAATTGGAACACGCATATGACACGCTTTGTTTTCTGATGGAGCACCCGGAAGTGAGGCGCATGAAGAAATTCAGGCATCATAAGCACACGAACACGTACAATCACTGTCGCCATGTGACCTTAAAAAGCCTCTGGATCATACGCCATGCAAAGATCCGGGCGGACATGGAGGCCGTGATCCGGGGCGCGATGCTGCACGACTTTTATCTGTACGAGGCAACGACTGCGGACATCACCGGCTGGAAGCACGGACGGACGCATCCCGAGACGGCGCTGGGCAATGCGGAGAAGGAATTTTCCTTAAGCCGGAAGGAGCGGAATATCATTTACAGCCATATGTGGCCTCTGTGCATCACGCACATCCCGAAGTGCAGGGAAGCGCTCATCGTATGCATCGCGGACAAATGGTGCGCGATCGAGGAATTGTTTTTGTGGAAGCGGAAAAAGGCTTCGTAGGGAGATCAGAAAAGTGGAGGTGGCTGTCGCATGACAGAAGCGGAGGCCCTGGAGCTGATTCAGGCGGGAGAAA
>CAMTZV010000396.1 GCA_947086625.1 uncultured bacterium
CTTTACCGGGAAGCGCTTGCGATCACCTCAAATTATGCCGCGGACTACTATCGAAACCGCCTGACGCTGGAAGAGCTTGCAGGGCAGATGGACGTGCTCTCGGTTTACACTGAGGGAGAAATCTGGCTGGTGAACCACAGCGGTACGGTGCTCGTGGGCAGAAAGGAGGGCGAGGAGGAGTACAGGATCAGAGATTTTCACATCGCGGACTTCGGAACGAAATATTACCGCACCGGAACATTTTACGACTGCTTTGAGGAGCCGGTGCTGACGGTCTTCGCGCCGATTACGGTGAACTATAAGGTGCGGGGCTATGTGATGATCCACAAAAATATCCAGCAGATTTACAGGGGCGCGGATCATTTTCTGAATCTGTCCTATATGGCGCTCATCGCACTTCTTCTGATCAATGTGCTGTTTATGGGGGCATATCTGTGGCGCACGTACTGGCGTATCCGCATGATGAACCGCGTGGCGCACAAATATATGGAGGGCGATTTTGAGACGGTCATGGAGGATGAGTTCGAGGATGAGCTTGGATTTTTGTGTGCTTCGTTCAACTATATGGCAAACGAGCTGAACACCCTTGAGGACGATCAGCGCAAATTTGTTTCCAATATTTCCCATGATTTCCGATCGCCGCTGACATCGATCAAGGGCTATGCGGAAGCTATGCTGGACGGTACGATTCCGGTTGACATGCAGGACCGGTATCTGAATATCATCATCGCGGAGACAGAACGGCTGACGAAGCTCACAAGCGGTCTGATCGAGCTGAACCAGTACGGCGGGCATGGCAAGACGATCCTGGACAAGACGGATTTTGATATCAATGAGGTGATTGCCCAGACCGCGGCGGCGTTTGAGGGCGCATGCAACCTCAAGCATGTGGTGCTGGAGCTGGTGCTGACCGGAGACGAGTTGTTTGTGCGCGCAGACAAGTCGAAGGTGCAGCAGATCATCTACAATCTGACGGACAATGCGATCAAATTCAGCCACAACGATTCCTCCATCAAGCTGGAAACGCATGTGAAAAACGAGAAGGTGTTTGTGTCCGTGAAGGACAGCGGCATCGGCATTCCAAAGGATTCCATCAGCAAGATCTGGGAGCGCTTTTACAAGACGGATCTCTCCCGCGGCAAGGACAAGAAGGGGACTGGCATCGGGCTCGCCATCGTTCGGGAGATCATTCAGGCACACGGGGAGAATATCAATGTGATCAGTACCGAGGGCGTCGGGACGGAGTTTATCTTCACGCTTCCGTTTGTAGATGTCGAAGACGAGTAAGTACAAAATAGAGGATTGAAAGTAGCCGTCGAAAAACGTATAATAGATGGAGAGGCGGGCTTTATATGGCAGATGATTTTCAATTTATCAAAGAGACGAGAAAAGAAAAACCGATCAACCGGAAGCGCGTGCTGCATCATACGCTGCTGACGCTGTTTCTGGCGGTGCTCTTCGGCGGGGTGTCGTGCCTGACATTTGTGCTGCTAAAGCCGCGGCTGGAGCAGTATTTTTCACCGGAGGAGCCGCCGCAGGTATCGTTTCCGGAGCCGGAGGGGCCGGAGGAACCGGAGCCGAATGAATCGGAGCCGGAAGAACCGGACGGGGATGACAAGGAACCGGAGCCGGTCATCATCGAGAAGCCGGCGCCCATGGATCTGGGGCAGTATCAGGCATTGCAGAACAAGCTCTACGAGGTAGGGCGTGAGGCCGATAAATTTATCGTGTCGGTCACAAATGTGAAAAACGACACGGATATTTTTAACACGGTCTACGAGAGCACGGGCGTTGGTTCCGGCGTGATTATTGCGGATACCGGCGGGGAGCTGTTGATCCTGACGGAAAAAAAGACGATCCAGGGCGCGTCATCCATCCGCGTTACGTTTGTGGACGGCGCGACGGTCAGGGCGGAGCTGCAAAAATATGACGGTAATACGGGAATCGCGGTAGTGCGTGTGAACGCGCAGGATGTGTCGAAGGAGACAAAGGAGCAGATCGCGGTCGCGACGCTCGGCAGCTCGGTGGGCGTCTCGCAGGGACAGATGGTACTGGCGGTGGGAAGCCCGATCGGGACGATCCATTCGATCTTAAGCGGCAATATTACTTCCAATAAAAACAGTATTTCGACGATGGACTGCAACTACACGGTTTTTACGACGGACATGGTCGGCACGGCCGACGGGAGCGGTGCGCTCATCAACACAAACGGCGAGATCATCGGGTTTGTTTTACAGGACTACAATCTGCAAAAGGAGCAGACGACGCTGACGGCGGTGTCTATCTCGGAGCTGAAAGGAGTCATTGAGCTGCTCTCGAACGACAGGCCGGTACCGTATCTTGGTATGCGCATCAGTTCTGTGACGGAGGAAATTTCCGAGGATTACGACATTCCGGCCGGCGTATATGTGCGCGATGTTGCGATCGATTCCCCGGCAATGGAGGCGGGCTTTCAGAGCGGTGACGTCATTACTGCGATCGACGGGGAGGCGGTTGAGACCGCGGAGGACTACGAAAAGCTGCTTCTGGCGCTGAATGCGGAGGATATTGTACACATCGACTGTCTGCGGCAGAGCGTGGAAGGTTATATTTCGCTGGATATCGACGTTACGGTCGGGATCTTAAAATAAGTGACAGGAAACGAACAAAGCGCCTGCATGAATGGGCATGCTTCGCAGTGATGAGCCGGGCGCCCGATTATGAGCAAGGTCAGCGGAGCGCGGGCTGAAAGAAAAGGGATAAGGAGATCAAGGGAAGAGAAATGTATTATATCGGAGAGCTGCACGAGGGGGAGCGTATCAATGAGATCTACCTGTGCAAACAGAAAACGACAGCTATGACAAAGGCGGGCAAGCCCTACGGTTCGCTTGTGCTTCAGGACAAGACGGGCACGCTGGACGCAAAAATATGGGATCCGTCTTCACAGGGGATTGAGGAGTTTGAAGCGCTCGACTACGTGAGCATCATGGGCGATGTCACGAGCTTCCAGGGCACATTGCAGTTAAATATCAGACGGCTGCGCAGAGTGTCCGAGGGGGAGTATGATCCCGCGGATTATCTGCCGGTGAGCGCATACAATGTGAATGAGATGTACGAGGA
>CAMTZV010000397.1 GCA_947086625.1 uncultured bacterium
TTCCGTCCTCGCTGAAGGCGATGGCGCCGTGCGCCGCCATGTCCGCCAGATCGGTGAGCGCCTCACCCGCCATCCCGACCGTGACCGCGCCTGCCTGATAGACGTGAACCGGCGTCACGCTCCTTCCCTTGTTGAGCACGTAGCTTAGCACGTCGGAATTGTCCACGACCGGCTTCGTATTCGGCATCGCCACGATCGAGGTATAGCCGCCCTTCGCCGCGGCGGCCGCACCCGTCTCGATGCTCTCCTTGTCAGTCTGTCCCGGGTCGCGCAGATGCACGTGCATATCGACAAAGCCCGGCATCACATACATGCCCGAGGCGTCAATCGTCTCCTGCGCCTGCTCCTTTAGCCCCTCGCCGATCCTTTTTACGGCTCCGTCCTCCACGTAAACGTCCAAAATCCGGTCTGTCGCGGTCGCGGGGTCTAATACACGACCGCCCCTGATCATCAGTGTCATGCTTTGTCCTCCTGTCATTTGTGTAACTGCCGCCGCCGGTCCGAAATTTTTCCGACGTTGGACAGTTTCATTTTAGCATATGAAAATCAGAATCGCAACGCACTCATTACTTTTCTTCCCCGAATGCTGCCAGCGCATACAGCGGACGCGGGACGTACGCCCGGATAAAAATGCCGTCCGCCCGATACTCCTCCTCCACCAGCTCGCCGCCAGTGCGGATCTTCGCGAGTGTTCCCGCCTCGCTGTAGGGCAAAAGCCGCTCCATATAGATCTTGTTTTCCCGCAGCATCGTCTCAAGCATCCGCTTTACCTCGTCAAGCCCTTCTCTTTTCTTCGCGGAAATGTGAAGCGTGTAGTCCGCATGGGCATCGTGCAGCGCCTCCGGCTGCCTGACAAGATCCTGCTTGTTAAAAAGCGTGAGCACCGGCTTTTCCGTTACGCCAAGCCCGCGCAGCGTTTCGTATACAATGTGCATCTGCTTTTCCATCTGCGGACTGGACGCATCCACCACATGGATGATGTAATCCGCGTACTTTGCCTCCTCGAGCGTGGAGCGGAAGGCGTCGATCAGATGATGGGGCAGCTTGCGGATAAAGCCGACCGTGTCCGTCAGCAAAAGCTCCTGCCTGCCGGGGAGTGCAAGCAGCCGCGTCGTCGGGTCCAGCGTCGCAAAAAGCGCGTCCCACTCGAGCACGTCCGCGTCCGTGAGCGCGTTTAACAGCGTCGACTTGCCCGCGTTCGTGTAGCCCACGATCGCCCCCACCGGCGCTCCCGCGCGCACGCGCCGGCTGCGGTTGACCTCCCGGTGCTGCTCCACCTGCGCAAGCTCCCGCTTCAGCTGCGAGATGCGCCCGGCGATGACCCTTCGATCCGTCTCAAGCTTTTTCTCGCCCGGGCCCCTCGTCCCGATACCGCCGCCAAGCCTTGACATGGAGCGTCCGTAGCCGGTGAGCCGCGTCATCTGATACCGAAGCTGCGCCAGCTCCACTTGGATTTTGCCCTCGCTCGTGGCGGCTCTGTCCGCAAAAATGTCCAGAATGACAAGCGTGCGGTCCATCACCTTTGTGTCGAGCAGATCCGCAAGATTGCGCATCTGCGCCGGGGTCAGCTCGTCGTCGCACACGACGCCCGTCGCATCCGTCATACAGAGAAGCTCCCTGATCTCCTCCACCTTTCCGCTGCCCACATACGTTGCCGGGTGCCTGCGCGTCAGCTTTTGCAGGATGACTCCCTCCACCCTTGCGCCCGCCGTCTGCACCAGCTCGGCAAGCTCCTCAATCGAGTCCTGTGCGTCGTCGCCCTCCTGCTCGCTGACGCCCACCAGAATCACGCGCTCCTCTACCCTTTTATTCTCGTGCATCTCCTTCCTCCTTCTGCTCCTTTTGCTCCTTTTCGGTCTGATCTGCAACCGCCGTCCGCGTCTTTAAAAACAGATATTCCCGCGCCGCCTGCGCATCGTCCGGATAATCGAGCACGTACTGCGCCATCTTCTCCTTTGCGCGCGCAAACTCGTACTGATATTCCAGTGCCGCGATGGAACCCCGCATGAGCGCCTGCGCATTTTTCGGGTCGGTCGTGGCGAGTCCCTTTTCATAATAGTCGTATGCACCTGCATAATCCTTTTTGCCCATCGCAATGTCCCCGAGCTCCTCGAGCACAACGGAATCGTCCGCGTGATCCTTCGCATAGGCGTTGTAATACTCGGCTGCCGTCGCCTCGTCGCCGAGCTTTTCCGCCGTCTGCGCCAGATACAGCTCCGCCTTATCGTCCGCGCCCTCCTCCTGCTTTGCCGCGACCGCCAGCGAGAGCTGCTCCTTCGCCTGCTCATAGTCGCCCCTGAGATAATAGATGTAGCCGCGGTTTGTCAGGTGATAGCGGTCCTTTCCCTTCAGCGAAAGCGCCTCCTCCAGGTACTTCATGCCCTCCTGCGGCATACCCGCGCGGTTTAAATTCTCGTAGAGCCGGATGTAGATCTCATAGTCCGCCTTCGCGCTCTTGGCCGCCTGCTCATAGTCGGCGAGCGCCTTTTTTGCATTTCCCTGCTGCAAATACAGATTGCCGCGCAGATAGTATGCATTTGCATAATTTTTGTCATAGTCCAGCACCGCATTGCACACCGCAAGCGCATCCCCTGCCTGTCCGTTCAGATAGAGCGCCTCCGCCTTCTGCATACAGATGTCAAGCTCCAGATTTCGAATCTGCCCCTTCGACTGATCGAGCGCCTTCTGAAAATTATCGACGGCTCCCTGATAATCTCCGTCCGCCATGGCGTTCATGCCGATCTTGCGGTATGCAAGCGCGTTTTCCACATTCTCCTCACCACAGCCCGCCGCGCTGCACGCCGCCGCGATCAGCAGTGCGGCCGCCAGTGCGCGGCCCGCCGCTTTCATATTTCTATTATGATTCTTTTTATTCTCTCTCATTTTTCGCATTTTAACCTCCCGCCTGTTGTTATACCCTCCACAATTAGAATAACAAAAAACGGTTTGCATTTCCACAGGAAATCCGCTAAAATATGAAGTAACAGCTCAGCCATCGGCAAGGAACTGTGCGAACCATGCTCGCATGAGTGCGCACGTGACGCAGACGATGAGCGGAGCGCCCGATTATGAGCAAAGTTAGCTGCGTCAGCA
>CAMTZV010000398.1 GCA_947086625.1 uncultured bacterium
TGTATCCGCACAACGATAAACGTACATGGAAGTATTATTCCGTATTATTCGTTTAGAATTTGTTGCACTTTTGTTGCAGTAGCGTTATCGTAGGTGCTTCAAACCCGCATAAACCTGGCTTTATTTGTCGAGCGACTTCATTGTCGGGAACAGCAATACATCCCGAATCGCCTGCGAATCCGTCAGCAGCATCACCAGCCGATCGATGCCATAACCGATACCTCCCGTTGGCGGCATACCGATCTCAAGCGCGTTGAGGAAGTCCTCGTCCGTGTGATTGGCCTCCTCGTCACCTGCCTCAAACGCCGCATCCTGCGCCGCAAAGCGCTCCCGCTGGTCGATGGGGTCGTTCAACTCGGAGTAGGCGTTGCACATCTCCCACGTGTTGATGAACAGCTCGAAGCGCTCCACCTTCGAGGGGTCGGACGGCTTTTTCTTCGTGAGCGGTGAAATCTCAATGGGGTGATCCATGATAAACGTCGGCTGGATCAGCTCCTTTTCGCAGAACTCCTCAAAGAAGAGGTTGACGATATCGCCCTTTGTGTGCCGCTCCTCATACTCAATGTGGTGTTCATCCGCCAGCTTTTTCGCCGCCGCATCGTCCGCCACGGTGTCAAAATCAATGCCCGCGTATTTTTTGATGGCATCGTTCATCGTCAGGCGCGCAAACGGCTTGCCAAGATCGATCTCGATCCCGTTATAGCTGATCTTTTCCGTGCCGCACACTGTTTTCGCCAGATAGCGGAACATGCTCTCGGTCAGCTCCATCATCCCCTCGTAATCCGTGTACGCCTGATACAGCTCCATCAGTGTAAACTCAGGGTTGTGGCGGGTGTCAACGCCCTCGTTGCGGAACACGCGCCCGATCTCATAGACGCGCTCCATGCCGCCGACGATCAGCCGCTTTAAGTACAGCTCTAAGGAAATGCGCAGCTTCACGTCCTCATTCAACGCGTTAAAGTGCGTCTCGAAAGGTCTTGCCGCCGCGCCGCCCGCGTTCGGCACGAGCATCGGCGTCTCCACCTCGATAAAGTCGCGCGCGTCCAGGAAATTGCGGATTTCCTTTATGATCTGCGAGCGCTTTAAAAACGTATCCTTCACCTCGGGATTCATGATCAGATCCACGTAACGCTGACGATAGCGGGTATCGGTATCGGTCAGGCCGTGAAACTTCTCCGGCAGGATCTGCAGCGATTTCGTCAGCATCGTCATCTCCTGCGCATGGACGGAGATCTCCCCGGTCTTTGTACGAAAAGCGAATCCCTTCACGCCAAAAATATCGCCGATATCCGACTTTTTGAAATCCGCATACGCCTCCTCGCCGACCGCATCCCTGGCCACATACACCTGGATCGTTCCCTTTAAGTCCTGAATATTGCAGAAAGAGGCTTTTCCCATCACGCGCTTGAACATCATGCGCCCTGCAATGCTTACCGTAATCGGAGAAGCATCCATGATGGCTCTCCTCTCATTATAATCGTCATTTAATATCTGCTTTTTCTGCGCATCATCCAGTCCTTCTACATCCGGCTTCTCCCTTCCTGCGAGAAGCTCCTCCTCGTGCGCCGTGTAGGCGTCCTTCACGCCGCTGCTGTGATGGGTCTGATCGAATTTTGTGATGACAAACGGATCCTTCTTCGCCTCCTGCAGATCCTTCAATTTCTCACGGCGCACCTTCAAAAGCTGATTGATATCCTGCGGCGCACCGTTTCCCTGCTGATTTTTTTCTGCCATATATACCTCCGGTTTCCTGCCTGCAAAAGCCGCCCGTCATGCTTTGCGCATATGCGCCGGGCACTTCGCCTCCTAGTTCGACTTCTGAATCTCCAGCACCCTGTAGGTCAGCTCACCCACCGGCGCCTCTACCTTAACCTCGTCCCCGACTCGCGCGCCGAGCAGCGCCCGGCCCAGCGGAGACTCATTTGAGATCTTTCCCTTTAAGCTGTTCGCCTCGGTGGAGCCGACGATCTTATATTCCAGCTCCTCGTCATACTCCGTATCGAGAATACGGACTTTACAACCAACACTGATTTTATCTAAATCGACCTCGTCCTCTACCACAACCTCAGCGTTTTTCAAAATCGCCTCAATCGCCTCAATACGCGCTTCAATATCACGCTGCTCATCCTTTGCAGCGTCGTACTCCGCGTTCTCGGACAAGTCGCCCTGCTCTCTGGCCTCTTTGATCTTCTGCGCGATCTCATGTCGCTTGACGACCTTTAATTCCTGTAATTCCTCCTCTAATTTCTGTAAACCCTCGTAAGTTAAAATGTTTTTCTTCGCCATTTTACTTCAACCTTCCTATCTTTTATAATAAAAGAGTCCATTTAACCCATGTATTATAGCCGAAAGCACGGGGACTGTCAAGAATCCGCTGAAAATCCGTCATGCAAGGCCTGTGTCAAAAAGTCACCCATCAATTCTTCAAGCTGCGCATAGCTCTCCACACCGCCAAGCAAGCGCCGGATGCTGCTTGCCCCGCGATAGCCCGCCGTATACCAGGCCGCATGCTTGCGCATCTCCCGGATGCCCACATACTCTCCCTTGTGCTCGATCTGCATACGCGCGTGCCGCAATAGCATGTCAGCCATCTCGGAGGGCGACGGCCTCTCCGGCCGCTCCCCGGTCGCACGCTCATGCAGGATCTCACGGAAAATCCACGGATTTCCCTGCGCGCCGCGCGCCACCATAAAGCCGTCGCAGCCGGTTTGCTCTTTCATGCGCCGCACATCCTCCGCCGTTAAAATATCGCCGTTCCCGATCACCGGGATGGACACGGCCTCCTTTACCCTTCGGATGACAGACCAGTCCGCTTTCCCCGCGTAATACTGCTCTCTTGTGCGCCCGTGAACCGCCACCGCCGCCGCGCCGTTCTCCTGCGCGATGTGCGCCAGCTCCGGCGCGTTCACATGGTTCTCGTCGAATCCCTTCCGGATCTTCACGGTTACCGGGCGGGTCGTGGCCTTTGCCATCGCCTCGATGATCCTTCCCGCCAGCAGCGGGTCTTTCATGAGCGCGGACCCCTCGCCGTTGTTCACCACCTTCGGCACGGGACAGCCCATATTGATATCAAGTATATCGAACGGGACGCC
>CAMTZV010000399.1 GCA_947086625.1 uncultured bacterium
GATCGTAGGTCGGCACGGAGAAAATGACCGCGTCCTGCGCCAGCATCACATCCATGATCTTTTTCTTGTCGTCCTTGTCGTCCAGCACGCAGCCGACGTTTTTGCCCTCCGACATCCCCTTCGTACAGGCCGTGCATCCGGTGCAGTCCAGGATGTTGAAATCCCGCAGGTTGATCATCGTCACCTCTGCCCCTGCCTCCTCGCAGGCGATGAGCGCCTCCTTCAGCAGGATTTCGCTGTTGCTGTTTTTCCTGCCAGCCGTAATTCCCATGACTTTTGCTGCCATAGTTTTCCTCCTTGTAGATGTATTTGTTCTGGAATCGTTATAAATTTAACAATATTTTCAGAAAAAGGCATCCGACAAACGGAGGACAATTTTCTCTTATACGGCAAAATGTTCCGACGTTTGTCGGATTTACCGCGGGCGCGTTATCCTGTATAATAAAATATCGTTCCGGTTCTCCCGTCCGTCCGCAAAAACAGGGCGGGCGGCGCAGCCTTATGCCTCACGCGGGAGGCAGGACAATCTACGATTTTCAGGGGGATAGAAAAATGGCATATCTTGGTATGATTATCCGACATCTGGAGGAGACGCTCCACGTTCAGGTACAGGGCGCCTTCGACGCCTCCCGTTCCATCCTTGGGGCGGCATTTCTGACGGAGCGCCTGGACCGGGAGCATGTGTTCTGGCCGACGACGCTGTACCTGTGCCCTTTTTCGGAGCCTCCGAAATATAAAGTCGACGCGCCGCTGCTTTTCATCGGCGGTCCGTCCGCGCCCGGTGAGCTTGCGCCGGGACAGCTCGCCATCGCCGAGCCGCTTCCCGTCACAGACGTATTCAATGCGATTGAAGACGAAATCCTGCGCTACTACACGCAAAAAATAAAGCGTGAGGAGATGTTCCTCGCGCTCTACAGCGGCAACGGCATCCAGGGCATCCTAAACACCGCCTACACCTATCTGGGCAACCCGATCACGCTCTGTGACACAAGCTTTTCCGCGATCTGCTTCAGCCCGAAGTTTAACGATTCCCTGAATCTGGAATATACGAACAGCCGCGCTTTTATAAAGGAAATAAAAATACAGAACATGCGTGACAACCATATCATCGACCGGCTCTATGCGCAGAAAACGCCTTTTGTGACGCGCATTGAGGAATTTCCCTACGACTGGGTATTCGTGGGCGTATGGATCCGCCACTCCATGATCGCCTATCTGTGCATCCGCGCACTGGGCCGCGAGATTACCGCGTACGATCTGGAATATATCGAGGTGCTCGCCCAGATGATTTCCGTGGAAATGCAGAAAGACCGGGCATTTGGCAACCCGACCGGATATAAATATGAATTTTTTCTGACCGAGCTTTTAGAAGGGCATCTTGACCGGCCCGAGTACATCATCCACCAGCTCACACAGCTCGGCCACAGGCCGGCCCCGGTCTACCATATGCTCGTCTGCCGTTTCCGGAGCGAAAACAGCCGGCATCTGAGCATGCAATACTACTGCGACCAGATTCTCGGCATCCTGCCGGGAAGTATGGTTTTGATCATTCAGGACAGCCTCTCTGTTTTACTGCCGACGGACAGGCAGCAGCCGTTTTCCGAATCCGGGGAAAAGAAGTTTGAAACGTTTCTGAAATTGAACGACATGATCGCCTGCGTGAGCTTTGCCTACTATGATATCCGGCAAAGCCCCTATTACCACAGGCAGCTTTTAGGGCTTTTTCAGATTGAAGCGATCAAAAAATGTGCCGACTTTATCGTCTATTACGAGGATCATTTTATCGAGCACCATTTCAGCTTATTTAAGGACACGAATTTTCTGCGCGCCTCCGTACACCCGCATATTGCGCAGCTCGCCCACTGCGACCGGGAAAACAATACGGACTACAGAGGTACGCTGGAGTCCTACCTTGCCAACAACCGCAACGCCACCGCCACCGCGGCGCACCTCAACATCCACAAGAGCACGCTCTTTTACCGGCTGTCAAAAATGGAGGAGCTGTTTTCCATCGACACGAACAACAGCGGCCTGTTGTTTTCCTACGAGTACTCCCTGCGCATACTCCGATACCTGTCAGATACGGAGGAGCTGTAAGCGCCGCGCCGGGCAGCTTCGCTCCCCCAAAGCATACATGCTTTAACCATAGAGAAGCTTTCTCGTTCTGACAAGCCCTTCATACCGGTCCATCGTCGGCGTGTACTCCATGCCCAGATACCCGTCGAAGCCCATCCTGTCAATTTCTTTTACAACGTACGCGTAATCAAGCTCTGAGTATTCCAGCTCCGCACGCCCCGGCATTCCGGCCGCATGGAAATGGCCGATACGGTCAATATTCATGCTGATTGTTTCAAGCACGTTTCCGTCCGTAATCTGCTGATGATAAATATCATAAAGGATTTTGATATTCGGGTCGCCTTCAATTCCGCAAGGAACGGCTCCTTCTCTTTCGGATCCCCGAGGGTTCCGTTTCTCATCATGATGGTCGCTACTTCGAGTCCTAACTCCTTCTTTTTCTCTGCGACGGCATCCAGGTCAACATCCCACCAGTTTAAAAACTCAATGCCGTCGTAGCCTGCTTTCTTAACGGTTTCCATGCTCTTTAAAAACACGTCCATTTCCATTTTCTGTCCCCATGTTCCGAACAGAATGCTGACGCTTACCGATAATTTCATACGATTTTCCTCCGTATCATGATTGGTAGTGTCAAATCCTACCCTGTTTTTTATTCCTCAAACCTTGATTTTATGGGAGTTTGCAAATAAAAAGAGCATTTACCTCCCATTTTTGATATAATGTCCTCGACCAAAATTCCAAAATATCAGAAAGGAGAAATGCTCATGGACATTATACTTTATTTACTCAGCATCATTCAATACCTTTACCAAATGAATTGCTGGTTATTAAACTTTATCTGTAGATATATCCCTCTCAGGCAGTGGGCTTTTTATTCGACAATATATATGCCAAAACAAAGTGCTTATTTCCCTAAAAATCTACTCTATTTTACATAGGTAGGCTATTTTCGACACAAATCGCCCCATACCCCGCGTGTGTCAAGTTATTGTCACAAACTTTTTTCACTTTTTTT
>CAMTZV010000400.1 GCA_947086625.1 uncultured bacterium
CGACACGGAAAAGAAGGAGCAGGAGCTGGCGGATTTAAAGACGGGCATCGATGAGACGACAGCCGCACAGATTTCAACGCTCGCAGAGGCCGGTGCGGCTGTAAGAGAGGCATCAGAGGAGGATCGGGCACAGACGGCCACGGCTGCAGAGAAGGAGACGAAACAAAAAGAGACAAATCAAAAGGAGACGAAAGCGCCGCAGCAGGCGGACGGCGGCACGGCGCGCGCAGATGGCGGAAGCGATGCTGCGGACGGGCCAGAGAAGGAAGCTGCGGCTGAGGAAACGTCCGGGGAACAAAAACAGCACCTTTCTTATACGCCTGTGGACGTGCGCCTGTAGTGCGGCTTTTCGGAAAACAGGTTGAAACTGTGCGCGGTAATTGCTATAATCAAACTGGTTTGAAAAGCATGTAAAGAAGGGCACAGGCGTCGCCTGCGGGTGCGCGGGCGGCTGAAAATGAGGTGTTTATGAGCTATCATACGACTAACAGCGTCTGGGTGATCGGCCACAAAAACCCGGACACGGATTCCATCTGCGCGGCAATCGCGTATGCGGCATTAAAAAATAAGACCGAGGGGGAATAGTTCGTGGCGAAGCGCGCCGGAGCGGTGAGCGGCGAGACCGCTTATGTGCTCGATTATTTTGGCGTGGAGGAGCCGGAGCTGGTGAGCGACGTGGGCGCACAGGTGAAGGATATCAGTTTCCGCCGGACGGCCGGTGTGCGGGAGGGCATCACGCTCAAAAAGGCGTGGGAGCTGATGCAGACCGAGCGCGTCGTAACACTCCCCGTTGTAAATGACGACCGCAAGCTCGCGGGCGTGATCGGCAACAATGACATTGCCATGTCCTATATGGAAGTGTCCAATCAGGATCGGAGCCTCTCAGGAGCGCGGACGAGCTACCGCAACATTATCGAGACACTCAACGGCACGCTTCTGACCGGAAACGAGCACGGTATTTTTATGCGCGGCAAGGTGGAGGTGGCGGCGGGCAACAAGGACCGCATCGACGAGTATCTGGAGCGGGATGATCTCGTTATTCTTGCCGACCGCGAGGAAATGCAGCGGCGCTCGCTGGAGCTGGATGTGAGCTGTATGATTATCTGCGGCGGTGCGCAGGTTTCGAAGGAGATGCTCGAGATGGCAAAGCGCAGGGACTGCGTGCTCATCTCCACGCCCTACGACACGTTTACGACGGCGCGCCTTATCAACCAGAGTATGCCGATCAAGTCGATCATGACAAAGAGCAATCTGGTGACGTTCGAGCTGGAGGATTACGTGGACGACATCCGGGAGGTCATGTCCAAGGAGCGCCATCGGGATTTCCCGGTGCTCGACGAGAACGGTGACTATGTGGGCATGATGTCCCGCAGAAACCTCCTGAACATGCAGAAGAAGCAGGTTATTCTCGTGGATCACAACGAGCGGACACAGGCGGTGGACGGCATCGCCGGAGCCGAGATTTTAGAGATCATCGACCACCACAGGCTCGGAAGCCTGGAGACGATGTCCCCCGTATTTTTCCGCAACCAGCCGCTTGGCTCGACGGCATCCATCGTCTGGAAAATGTACCGGGAGCGGGGTGTGGAGGCGGATGAAAAGATCGCGGGGCTTTTGTGCGCGGCGATCATTTCCGACACGCTGATGTTCCGCTCGCCCACGTGTACGCCGTGGGACAAGGAGGCGGCACAGGAGCTGGCAGAGATCGCGGGTATCGAGATCGAGACGTTTGCGAGCAATATGTTCCGCGCAGGGAGCGATTTCGGGAAAAAGTCGATTGAGGAGATCTGCTATCTGGACTTCAAGACGTTTACCGCAGAAAAGCTGAACTTCGGCGTAAGCCAGGTCAGTTCTATGAGCGATCTGGATCTGGCGGAGGTCAGGGATCGTCTGCTGGAATATCTGGACACGATGCTTGTGGACCGCAGGCTGGACATGGTGTTCGTGTTGCTGACAAATATCATTATGGAGCAGTCCGAGGTCATCTGTGCCGGGGAGGGTGCGTCGCGTCTGTTAGAGCGCGCGTTCCGGGATGCGGCGGGCGACAGGGAGCAGGTCGTTCTGCGCGGCGTGGTGTCCCGTAAAAAGCAGTTCATACCGGAGCTCATGAGCGTATTACAGGAGGCATGACGGATATGGGAGAGCAGTCAAAACCCGGCGGACGCGTGTTGCGCGAGGTTACGGCGGGCGGCAGGCAGACGTGGCGCGGCGGGAATATGCTCTATCCCGTCCCGGCGGTCATGGTGAGCGCCGCCCGCGCGGGCGAAAGGCCGAATATCATTACGGTGGCGTGGGCGGGCACGGTCAATTCCGACCCGCCGATGCTCTCCGTTTCCATACGAAAAGAGCGCTATTCCCACGGGATCATAAGCGAAACGGGAGAGTTTGTTGTAAATCTGGTGCACGCGCCGCTGGCGCGCGCCTGCGATTACTGCGGCGTGCGCTCGGGCAGGGATGTGGACAAATTTGGCGAGCTGGGGCTGACTCCCGTCGTGATAGAGGGCGTCGACGCGCCCGCGATCGCGCAGAGCCCGCTGAATCTGGCATGTAAAGTGACGCAGGTCATCCCGCTTGGCAGCCACGATCTGTTTCTGGCAAGGATCGTCAGCGTGAGCGTCGATGAGCGCTACATGGATGAAAAGGGAGCGTTCCATCTGAATGATGCGGGGCTTGTCGCGTATTCCCACGGCACGTATTTTGAACTCGGAAAAAAACTCGGGACGTTTGGCTACAGCGTGAAAAAGCGAAAAGCAGGCGCGAAACGGCCGCGCAAAGCGTAGCGCGGGATTCTAGTTGCGGAGGAAAAGCGGATGAGGGATAAAAAGCGATGGGCCGCATGGGTGCTGGCGCTGGCGTTTGTGCTGGGCACGTTGGCGGCGTCCGTCCGGGCAGAGGCGGCGGCCGGTAGAAAGAGCTGTACGTGTGCGGTCAGGGTCAGAGATTTTGCGCTCACCAATACGAAGGGAAAGGATGCGGCAGAGGTCAGGGCGCTGGCACAGATCATCCGGAGGCAGAATGCGCAAGGGGCGCTGCTCTCGACCGATCTAAACGATCAGGAGCAGTATACATGGAATGCGGACGGG